>NZ_JACGUZ010000058.1:0-78558 GCF_014076955.1 Colwellia sp. Bg11-12 | reverse complement strand
ATGTGAGAAGTATTGATTGTAATACCACGCTCACGCTCTTCAGGAGCATTATCGATTTGTGCGAAATCTTTAACTTCACCACCGTGTACTTTAGTTAATACTGCAGAGATAGCAGCTGTTAAAGTAGTTTTACCGTGATCAACGTGTCCGATAGTACCAACGTTTACATGCGGTTTTAAACGTTCAAATTTTGCTTTAGCCATTATGTAATGCCTCTGAAATAAATTAACAAAAATAAAATAAATTTAGTTAGATAGAAATCTTAAGGAATGGTGCTGATAGGCAGATTCGAACTGCCGACCTCACCCTTACCAAGGGTGCGCTCTACCAACTGAGCCATATCAGCAATCACTTAAAGATGGAGCGGACGGCGAGAATCGAACTCGCAGCTTTAGCTTGGAAGGCTAAGGTATTACCACTATACGACGTCCGCTTTTCTATCTTTAATGTTGCAAAGTGGTGGAGGGAGGTGGATTCGAACCACCGAAGGCTGAGCCGTCAGATTTACAATCTGATCCCTTTGGCCACTCGGGAACCCCTCCAATACTTTTACAACAATTTTATTAATGGTGCCGACTGCCGGAGTCGAACTGGCGACCTACTGATTACAAGTCAGTTGCTCTACCAACTGAGCTAAGTCGGCACTACATTAAGTGGTGCGAATTCTAGTGGAATGTTTTGTCCCTTGCAAGCGTAAAAACAAAAAAAAACCATGTTTTTAACCTTTTGATGTTTTTTTAATCGCCTAGCGTCGAAAGTCACCGCAATGTATCGATATAATAAAGGCGTCAATGATTTAAAACCTTTGCATCCCAAGAAAAACAAGCTCGTTAATAATATGATGTTTAGTTGTTAGTAAAGCGCCTAATTTTTCTGCATTACCGCCAGTGATTAATACTTCATCCAATGAAACTTGTTTGTTAGCTTGTTTGATGCCTTGTTCAATAAAGCCAAGTGTTGCTGCCCAGCAAGCATTATTGACACCATCAGAAGTATTTTGACCAAAGGAAATATCAGTCTGGTGTTCCTTAGTAGCAAGCACTTGCGAAGTATTTGATAGTAGACTGTTAAATAAAATATCAATACCGGGTAAAATCCAACCGCCTAAATGCCGACCATTATTGTCGAGTAAATCAACGGTAGTCGCTGTACCCGCATCAATAATAAGTATGTTTTTATTCTTATACAAAATGTTAGCTGCAAGTAACGTTAACCACCGATCAATACCCAACGTTGTGGGTTGTTCATAACTTGAGGTAACACCAAATCGTTCACTTTCACTTTTAACATTCAAAAGTTCAATACTGTGTTGTTCAGCAAACTTTACAAAGACATCAACTAAATAAGCTTCACTAACACTCGCGACAATAATTTTTTTTACTGATTGAGTAATGTTTGCTAACCATTCTTCACTAATCGCTTCATTACGTTCACTTTGAACTTCTGATAATACACCCTGCTGCTCAAAAGTATATTTAGTGCGGGTATTGCCAATATCGACTAATAACCTCATGACTCTCCCCTCAAGCTAACTTCACCACCATATACAGGTGCAATTTGGCCATCAACGTCTAATAACAAGCCACCTTGATTATTAATACCCCGACAAATGCCTTTTTTCTCACGAGCGCCAGTGATTAACCTAACCGGTTTATTCATATAAAAATCTTGCTTAGCCCATTCATTTACCATCGTTAACAGCCCTTCATTTTGGTGCTGTTGCAACCTTAAAGAGAGCTTGGTGATTAACATAGCCGCCAGCTCATTTCGATCAATAGTTGTTTGGGGGTTCTTCTTGCTATTCGTGTTGCTACTAATAGCTTGCTGTAGATCTGTCCAAGGTTGGTCAACTTGTTCTGCACTTTTTTGTGGCATATTAATATTTAAACCAATTCCTATCACACAATGACACGGTTCAAGTGCCTGCCCTTCTAAATCAATAAGAATACCGGCAAGCTTAACACCATCAAAATAAATATCATTTGGCCACTTTAACTGAACATCTATTTTATAAAGCACTTTTATTGCATCGCTCACTGCCAATGCTGAAACAACACTTAGCCCCATTGCCGTTGCCATGCCTTGTTCTAAGTACCAATACATTGACATGTATATGTGAGAACCAAAGGGAGAGATCCACTTTCTTCCACGACGGCCACGCCCTGAATCTTGATATTCTGCTAAACAGACTTGTAAATTATAATTTTGATTGGGTAAACGGCGCAATAAATAACTGTTTGTTGAGTCAATAATATTATGCACTTCAACTTTATTCTTCTGACCCAGTTCGTTAAGTTTTTGTTGAATTTTTTTTTCATTTAGTAAGGTTAACGGTTCTGAAAGTTTGTAGCCTTTTCCGGTAACACTGTAAATATCAAGGCCCATATCAGTTAAAGAGGTAATATGGTTTGATATTGCTGCACGACTCACGCCTAATTGTTCGCCCAACCACTGCCCAGAGACGAACTGGCCATCAGCTAAATATTGTATGAGCTGCTCACGAATTGCTTTTGCCATGATTAGCCTATTCCTTTTAAGATCACTTCACCCTGTTCACCGAGCATTCTCACTTCAGGTTGAAGATATATTGCAAAGCGTTCAAAGACTGTTTTTTGTATATAAATAGCCAAACTTTTGATGTCACTTCCTCTCGCTGAATCAAAATTGGTAAGTACCAACGCTTGTTTATCATGTACCGCAGCCCCATTCATCTGAAACCCCTTCAACGCTGACTTTTCAATTAACCACCCTGCGGCTAATTTCACCTTACCGTTATCTTGTGGATAATGAGGGATTTCTGGATGATTACGCTGCAATAACAGAAACTGCTCTGCGCTGATCACGGGGTTTTTAAAAAAACTACCTGCGTTTGGAATAATCTTGGGGTCAGGCAACTTGCTATTTCTTATTTTAATGACTGCCTGCATAATATCTTTAGCACTGCAATCTTTAGGTAATCCATTAAGCCCTTGATAACTAAGTTTTGCCTGCCAATTTTTTGTGAAACGTAAAGTAATATTAGTGATAATGCCTTTATTTTTTAAATCTTGTTTAAAAACACTGTTTCGATAATCAAACTGGCACTGAGTTTTAGTAAATTGCTGAGCTTTGTTATCAGTAAAATCAAACCAAGTAACACGCTCGATAAAGTCAGCAACTTCTACGCCATACGCTCCAATATTTTGCACAGGAGCGGCACCAACACTACCAGGAATAAGTGCTAGGTTTTCAAGACCGTTAATACCTTGGTTAATACAAAAACACACAAGGTCATGCCAGTTTTCACCACACGCAGCATTCACTTCATAAAAATCTTTTGTCTCATGAACAATAATCCCTAAAAACTCAGGTTTAATGATCACTGGCATAATATCTTCAACAAAAAGCGTATTACTACCTTCCCCTAAAATATAAAAGCGTCCGCGCGTTACACTGGCTAATAATTGTAGTTCTTGCTCATTTTTTGGGTAATAAATAACGGGAGTCGTTGCGTCTACGGCAAAGCTGTTATTTTTTTGTAGGGAAAAATTTTGCTGTGATTTCATAGTATAAGCAGAAGTATAATGCTGGTAAAAATTTTGTCTTATTCTACCCCAGTTTTCAATAAGCGAAAGCACTTAATAACTAGAAGAGCATTAACCTTGTTTTCGCACCGGCAATTTAACAATATTATTTGTCGTTCGTTGTAATACTTATTTTGATATTTATCAGAATCTATATTTTGACTATGATTAATGACAATACCTTCAAATATTGAGTGTATTTGCTATTAATAGATAGCAAAGGACTAACCTTGTTTTCGTACCGGCAATTTAACAATATTATTTGTCCGTTCGTTGTAATACTTATTTTGATATTTATCAGAATCTATATTTTGACTATGATTAATGACAATACCTTCAATGGGAGCATTTACTTGCTTAAGCATACGCAGACCTGTTGTGATCTGTTCTCGCTTAGTTTTCTCACCATGAACCACATACAATACCGTTTCCACTAGTTTAGAAATAATGACGGCATCACTGACGGCATTAACCGGGGGAGTCTCTATAATAATGCGATCATAAAAATTACCAAACACTTTAATCAGCATATTAAAACGTTTCATAGATAAAAAAGCTAACGGGTTAGCAGGAGAAATACCTGAGGTTAAAATATCTAATTTTAAATTTTTGTCACGAATAATACACTCATTAATCTGATGTGTTTTTGCTAATAAGTTTGATAATCCAGGACGATGCGGACTCAAATTCATATTTCTCGCCACCGTTGGGTGTCGCATATCAGCCTCAATAAGCAAGACTTTTTCCATTTCACTAAACGAGCGAGCGAGATGAAGCGCTACCGTAGACTTACCTTCATTAGGTACAGAAGATGTTATCGCAATCACTTTAGCTGGCTTATTTTCCCCATTAAATAATAAAGAGGTTCTTAAGGTACGTACCGCTTCGGTAAAACGATTATCGGTATAGTAGGGATCATTCTTCTTATCAGCATTTGATGTTTGAAACTTTGGCAAAATGGCAAGAATAGGTGCTTCGGTAAAGTTTTCGAGTTTACGGCGCGAATTTAGCGTATCCATTAACAGCTCACGCATAATTATAATTATTGAAATAATAGCAAATGATAAAATAAAACTGATAATAACCATCAACGCTTTATTAGGAGCAAATTTATTACGCGGAGTAATCGCTTTATCTATAAATCGCACATAAAAATTTGATTTATAATTCCCCATCGCATCCGTTTCTTTTAAGCGAACAAGGTAATTATTATAAAGTTCTTTATTCGTATCTACATCTCGCTGCAATTGTGAAAATCTATTATGTAAGCGACTTAAGCGGAGATAATCAACTTTGGCAATTGCCAAGCGATTCTGGGTTGCTTTAACTTTTTCAGAAGAGTTCAAATAATCTTTTTCAATAGAGATAACGATTTCATCAACAAGTTGTACAATACGCTTTTGTAATGACTCAAGCTCGGCTTGAACGGCAATACGTTTCGGATGTTTAGGCCCATAACGCTTCGAGAGTTCAAATATTTTTCGTTCGGCTTTTTCATCGGCACGCCGCAATTGTACTAAATCACTTTGCTTACTAATTTCTTGCAGTTCAAGTAATTGTGCGGTATTTTTTCGACGATTTTGAATACTTTCATAAGTGACTTCTAAGTCATCTTTTATTTTTTCAGCGTGAATCGCAGAAGATGTTAACTCGGTTAATTCAGAATTGACTAAGCCTGAAACACCTAAAAGATCAATAATACCTTCTTTTTCACGATATTCTTGTAATGATTCTTCAGAGGTTTCAAGTTTTTTTCCTAATTCTTCAAGTTGATCAACCAGCCATTGCGATGTTGATTCTTTCGACGCGCTATGAATTTCATCTTGATATTGAAGGTAAGTAAAACCAATTTGGTTAGCCACTTGTTGTGCTAATTTAGGTGTGTGGGCAACAAAACTAATATTGACGAGCTCGGTACTCGCAATAGGAGAAATAGTTAAGCGGCTTTTAAATGCTGAAATTAAACTGTTAACCGTTGGCTTAACCTTACTTTGTCCTATGTTCGCGAAGAAACTAATTTTGTCATTATATTTACCACTATTAAATTCCTGATGTTCAACCAAATTTAAACTAGCGATAACACGCTCAGCAAACTTTCGTGATTTTAATAATTCATATTGGGTTTTAACTTGCTCTTTACTGGCACTAGACTCATTAAATGCGTCATTGATTGATAAGGTATTAGCCGGTTTATTACTGCCTATTTGTAAAACGGCCGTTGCTTTATATGAGGGTTTAAGTAATGAGACATAAAAAGCCACTATTAATGATATAAATAGTGTAAAGAATACAATTTTCCACCGCCGAGACCAAAGAGGGCTTAACACTTCTTTTAAAGCGACCTCCTGATTGGGGGCACTAAAATTTATGCTTTTATTATCGTTCAAAATTACTGCTCATCATTATTTACAAGTATCACATGTAATACAGCCAATAAAACTGGTCAAAAATCCTTTTGTCATGTGCTTTTTAGAAAAAACTTTGTTCTATTTTTATAATATCATCCGGGCGAATTGCCGTAGCAACATTCCCCTCTATTGTCACTTTAATGCCATTCACCATTCGAGATATTTTCCACTGGGAAGTTGACGCTCTATTTGATAGTCCCCCTGCTAATGCAATAGCTTTATCCAACGTTAGATCATCTTGGTAAGGATACCCTCCCGGCCGCTGAACTTGTCCATGGATAAAAAATGGTCTGTACGTAGCAATAGAAACTGAAACTTGTGGATCAACAATATAATCCCCTAGCAAGCCTTCCCTGATAACATTTTCTAATTTCTTTGTCGATAAACCGATTACTTGTATATCATCTAAAAAGGGAAAAGAAATAAAACCTGATTTATCAATCTTTACATCAGTTGTTAGGTCATTTTCACCATAAACGACAATATGCAATTTATCACCCGGTCCGAGTACGTAATCGCTTGCACCACAAAAAAAGCTGCAAAGTATTAAAATTGTTGATAAAGCCCAAAAGCGCATGTTTTTCATCCAATATTAAATAGTAACACTAAAACCTAATGATAAGCTATTACGCTGATTGTTGAGGTTATCGTCACTTGCCTCTAAATCTGTAAAAGTGAATCCAGCAAACAAAGTTAGCCAGTCATTTCGTTGATAATTAAATTTCAGCGCTGAATACAAATAATCTTCATTATCGGTTTGATCAAGGTAAATGATCTCTTCTTGTTTATATCCTATAGCGACTGATGTCTGAAAATAATCAGTAAATTGATGAGTGACGTTCAAATTCGTGCTGTCAACGACTCGGTAACGCTCTGCTATTCGGTTTTCTGTTTCATAATTTCGTTGCGTGTTGATGTTAATTTTACTAAAGAAGGTCGGTTGCCAATTCATATCAAATCGCCACTTAAAGCTATTATCGCTGTCAAGGCGTTGGTCTTCAAAAGAGAGTGTTTGATAACCGACTAATGCTTGCAGTTGGGTAATGGCTGTCGATTGCCACTTCATTCCTACTAATAAGGCATATTCATCTTTATTTAACGGTTTATCACGTTGAAAATCTGATTGAATATAGGCTAAGTCGACGGCAAAATATGTTTTTCCCGACAGCAAATAATCAATGCTAGCGGTGGCCTTATGATCAACACGGTCAAGTGCCCTATTTTGTATTCGCCGGGTTGTATAACGAAAGTCTTCTTGGCCAATTGAGAGTTTTAATTTAGCCACTGAATCAATTTGACCATATAAGTAGCCAATATTTGCGGCAACTCTTTTCTTATCGTCTCCGGTTGTTAGCGACGTAGCGTTACCTAAAGATAACCCAGTACCACGGTATTCATATTCTTCTTGTAATTTAAAATCCGCAAATAATGTTTTATTGTGGTCAAGTTTAAATAAATATTTTGGTTTAAAAGATAAGTTGCTATGGTCATCTTCACCAAACTCACTAAATTGATAATGACTAATGTTTGCTTCTAATTGAAGTAAATGACGAGAAAATTGCGTTTGAATAAAAACTGAAGGTTCAATTTTAATATAACGAGTACTCTCTTCATCTTTATTTTGATGAAGGAAGTTACTTATTTGACCATACTCAGAAGACAGTTTTGCTGTAAATTTGTTACCGCTTTCAAGGACAAAATCAGTCTGCGCTTTCAGCATAAAAGAAGTCAGTAAAAAAGTACAAAAACAAATTAAGGAAATGAATAAAAGTCTAAATATGACCATTGAAAATAGTAAGCCTTACAAACAAGTGATTATCGCGACAAACAATATGCCCTAAAAGTAAAGAAGATGAAACATTCCTGTTACATTAGTCTTTTCTTATGAGGAATAAAAATTCAAAATAAGTTCTTTATTGTACACATAAACAAACAAAAAGTGTTTATTGAGCAGACTAAAACAAAAAAGGCCGCTTTTAAAAGCAGCCTTTTTTTATTCTATCATCTTAATGTTTAGCGCATACGAATAGATCTAATTAGCACTATCCGTTACAGTTATCTGCAAATCAACAGTCGAATGAGTCGCTTAAATTTAACATGGAGAAGTTTATTGTATTAATTGATCTTAATACTCAAAATTTAACACCTAAAACTGTAATGCCTTTTGACTTTACTTTTTGACTATATATATTTTATCAGCACCTTAGATTTGCGTTGGAAGTTATACATCTGTTTTTTACCTTCAGGTAAATCGTCCATTGAACTTTCAATAAAACCTTGCTCACGAAACCAATGACCACTCACGGTTGTTAAGACGAATAAAGATCTTAAGTTAAGCTCATGGGCTTTAACTTCCAAAGCCCCCATCAAGTGTTCTCCCCGGTTACCATTACGATAATCAGGATGAATAGCCACACAAGCTATCTCTCCTGAATTAGCCTCTTGATAAGGATATAAAGCAGCACAAGCGATAATAACATCTTCTTTTTTGAGAACGGTGAAGCGATCAATTTCAATTTCAAGTAATTCACGTGAACGCTTTACCAAAATGCCTTCTTCTTCTAAAGGGGCAATCAGCTCTAAAATACCCCCGACATCATCAATACTTGCCGTACAAACTTCTTCTTTATGATCCTTTGCGATTAATGTCCCTGCACCATCACGAGTAAATAACTCCTGTAACAAAGCTGTATCGCTCTGGTAACTCACACAGTGACAACGTTCTACGCCATTCTCGCCACTTTGAATAATTGCTCTTAATAATAACTGGCGGACATGACAATCTTTATCATCCAATAAAGTTTTTACTCGCCGTACACTACAACTACGAATAAGCTCACCCGATTCATCCATTAAGCCATCGTCTTTCGTGAAAGTAATTAACTTATCGGCTTTAAGCGCGAGTGCCGTTTTGGTAGCAACATCTTCAAGTGCTAAATTAAAGACTTCCCCTGTAGAAGAGTAGCCAATAGGTGACAGTAAAACTATTGAGCCATAATCAAGCTGGGTGTGAATACCAACAGCGTCAATTTTTCTTACGCTGCCCGTATACTTATAATCAACGCCATTGAGCACACCAATGGGTTTAGCAATAACAAAATTACCGGTACTAACGCGAATTTGTGAGCCATGCATTGGCGAATTAACTAAGCCCATCGTTAACAAAGCTTCAATATGTAGTCGCATTGATCCCGTCGCATCTTTAACAGCAATAAGTGTTTCAGCATCGGTCACTCTAATATTATTTTCGATATTACGCGTAATATTACGCTGTTCCATACGTTCTTCAATTTGTGGCCTAGCACCATGAACTAACACTAACTTAACGCCCAAACTGCGCAACAAAGCAATATCATGAATAATGTTGGCAAAGTTTGGATGAAGTACGGCTTCACCACCAAACATAAGCACAACTGTTTTTCCTCGGTGTGCATTAATATAGGGCGCGGCATTTCTAAACCATTTAACATAATTTTGTTCGTTATTATTCATGCTGTCCATTTTCTGAGTTATGAAGACCTGTTATTTATACTCTGCAGCGGAGCCGCTAAGTATCATTGCTAAAGTGAATGCTTCACCTTAATCATTTTAAATTACCACTAAAATTATGCCTGTTGAGGCAGACTCAGTATGTATGCCATCGCGACTTCGTCTGCCGGGTCTTTATGCGGACTAGGTTCACTGTCTTCAATAATATTATCAGCGAGTGAACTTTTATCAATAAAGTTAAAGCCAAGCGTCTGAAAGTATTGTGGAATATAAGTTAGAACAATAATTTGTTCTAATTCCATTTGATAAGCGAACTCTAACAAATATTGCACAAGTGCTTTACCTTGACCTTGGTGCTGATCACTATCTTGTACGACAACTGAGCGTATTTCAGCTAAGCCTGTTTGATAGATATAAAGCGATGCTGTACCAACAACATTACCGTCAAGCTCGGCGACAACAAAATTTTGAATGTCATGAATAATATTGTCACGTGACCGTGGCAATATTTCACCTTTATCTGCCCAAAAGTTGGTTAGTTGATAAATTCTGTCCACATCTGACATTCTCGCTCGACGAACTGACATAGCCGCGGCACGTTGGGCATTTAGCCGCTGTTTGACCTGTTTAAGTGCAACTTGAATTCTTTGCTTACCTGGCGCACCAACAACCTGCTCATTTAAAATAGCTTCATTGCCAGACTGGGTCGTCGCCAGCGCTTTTTCAACTTGCGAACGGGAAGTACCGCCCAATGCTTCACGTTTATTAAGCGTTGATTCAATAGAAAGGTGCTGATAAACATCTTGCTCAATTCTATCGCTGAATTCTTGCAGTTGGCTTATGGTTAAGTCTTCTAAAGGTACACCTTTATCAATAGCCGCTAGCACAACTTCACCTACAATATGGTGTGCTTCACGAAACGGTATATCTTTACCGACTAAATAGTCGGCGAGCTCAGTTGCATTGGCATAACCTTGTTGCGCTGCAGCTAATGTACGTGAACGGTTTACTTTCAAACCATCCGCAACGAGCACTGCCATTTCCATACATTCTTGCCACGTATCAAGCGCATCAAACAAACCTTCTTTGTCTTCTTGCATATCTTTATTATAGGCAAGTGCTAACGCTTTCATCGTGGTTAACATCCCCGTTAAAGCGCCAAAAACACGCCCTGACTTACCACGAATTAATTCACAGGCATCAGGATTTTTCTTTTGTGGCATTAATGACGAACCAGAACTCACTAGGTCACTCATTTCTACGAACCCAGCTTCTCCTGAATTATAGAAAATTAAATCTTCTGCAAAACGTGACAAATGCATCATCGAGATACTTGCTGAAGCTAGTAACTCAATAACGTGGTCTCGGTCAGAAACAGCATCAAGACTATTCATCGTTGCCGTTCTAAAACCTAAACGATGAGCCAGTGCGTTTCTATCAATAGGATACGCAGTACCCGCTAAAGCGCCAGAGCCCAATGGCGAAACATCTAAGCGATAAAGCGCATCTTTTAAACGTCCTATATCACGATTAAACATTTCTACATACGCTAAGCACCAATGGCCAAAAGTTATTGGCTGCGCTCTTTGTAAATGAGTATAGCCAGGTAAAACGGTATCTTTTTCACGTTCAGCTAGGTTCATCATCGCTTGTTGTAAATTCACTAAGGCGAAGAGTAAATCGCCCCCTTTCTCTTTACACCAAAGCTTTAAGTCAGTCGCTACTTGATCATTACGACTGCGTCCCGTATGAAGCTTTTTACCTAAGTCTCCGGTCTTTTCAATAAGCTGGATCTCTACCCAACTATGAATATCTTCAGCGTCTGACAACAGAATTTGCTTGGGATTTTCTTCTACCGAAGTTTTTAATTCTTGTAATGCACCCGTTAAACGAACGAGTTCACCATCATTTATTACCCCTACCTCGTGAATAGCCTGTGCCCAAGCCATTGAACCGACAATATCTTGTACTGCCATGCGGTAATCTACGGGTAAAGAGTCATTAAACTTTTTAAATTGTAAACTCGCTTTTTCTTTAAACCGTCCGCCCCATAAAGCCATGACTATTTATCCTTGTTCTTTAACACAGTGTCTTTTTGCGAAAGTGCGGTGATCCGGCTTGATAAACTAAAGAGGCGAATAAAACCTTCCGCATGTTTTTGGTCGTAAACATCATCAGCACCAAACGTAGCGAAGGCTTCAGAATATAAAGAATTAGGTGAACGACGTTGAATAACTTGTGCCATCCCTTTATATAACTTAACAACCACATCACCCGTCAGCTTTTCAGCAAAAGAGGCTGCTGAAGCCAATTGAGCTTTAGCAAGCGGGGTAAACCAACGACCGTCATAAATGACATGTGAAAACTCAAGACCAACTGATTCACGGTATTTAAGTGATTCTTTGTCAAGAATAAGCGTTTCTAAACCTTTATAAGCCGCCATTAAAATAGTGCCGCCGGGTGTTTCATAACAACCACGAGACTTCATGCCGACCAAACGATTTTCGACAATATCAATTCTGCCAACACCATGAGCCGCACCTTTAGCATTTAAATACATTAGCGCTTGATAAGCGCCGGCACCTTTTGGTGAAAAATCTTTCCCGTCAATAGCAACGAGCTCACCGTCAGCAAAACTTAATTGTACTTTTTCAGGGATGTCCGGTGCATCCATTGGATCAACTGTCATGGTCCAGACTTCTTTTGATGGCTCACACCAAGGGTCTTCTAATTCACCACCCTCATGAGAAATATGCCAAGCATTAGCGTCACGACTATAAATTTTATCCAGTGATGCTGCACATGGAATATCACGCTCGGCTAAATAATCAAGTAAGTCTTCACGCGAAACCATATCCCACTCACGCCATGGCGCAATAACAGTTAACTCTGGAGCAAGCGCGGCAAAACAAGATTCAAAACGCACTTGGTCGTTACCTTTACCGGTACAACCATGACAAACCGCATCAGCACCCACCTTAAGTGCCACTTCTATATGTGCTTTAGCAATAATAGGGCGTGCCATTGACGTACCTAGTAAATATTGGCCTTCGTAAACCGCCCCTGTTTTCAAAATAGGGTAAATATATTCTTTAACATATTCTTCTTTAAGATCTGCCACGTAGCATTCAGAGGCACCAGAGGCGATAGCTTTTTCTTTAATACCTTTAAGCTCTTCGTCGCCTTGGCCCACATCAGCACAGAATGCGATCACTTCACAATTGTCATAATTTTCTTTTAACCATGGAATGATTGCTGAAGTATCTAATCCGCCAGAATATGCTAATACTACTTTTTTGATTTGTTTCTTTGTTGCTAAAGCCATTGTCTTGTTCCTACTTAATCTTGATAAATGGTTATGCTGAATATATTTCAGCAGCTGACCTAATGTTTTTTACTGAATTATTTAGCTAATAACGTAACGAGTACGGCATTTTGCGCCCACATTCTATTTTCTGCTTCTTGGAAAACCACCGACATTTCGCTGTCAAAAAGTGCGGCGGTTATCTCTTCCCCTAAATGTGCGGGTTGGCAGTGCATAACAATACTTGCACCACTATTTTTCATCATTTGATGGTTAACTTGATACGGCGCAAACTTTTCTAAAAGTGCCGCTTTTTTACCGGCATTTTCATCACCCATTGATACCCATGTATCGGTATAAATAACATCTTGCTGCCCTAAGTTTGCAACACTTGAGGTAAGTACCAACTTACTTCCTGACTCTTCAGCAAAAGTTTTGGCTTTATTCAACAAGCTTTCCTCTGGCGCATGCCCTTCAGGACAAACCAAAGTAAAATCAACCCCGACTATTGCCGCCATAAACATCAACGAATTTGAAACGTTATTACCATCACCTACATAAGCTAGTTTAACTTTTGACAAATCGGCAAAGTTTTCTTGCAAGGTAACAAAATCAGCTAACGCTTGGCACGGGTGATAAATATCACAAAGTGCGTTAATCACCGGTACACTCGCGTGCTCGGCTAAGCCTTCAATAGCACTGTTTTCAAAAACACGCGCAACAATAGCGTCAGCATAACAAGAAAGATTTTTAGCATAATCGCTGACTCTTTCACGCTCACCTAACTTGCCATTTTGCTGGCCTAAATATAGCGCATGGCCGCCTAATTTGTTAATCCCCATATCAAAACTAACGTGCGTTCTTAATGAGGGTTTTTCAAAAATCATCGCAACAGATTTACCTGCTAACGCTTGACTGTAATCGCTAGGATAGTTTTTAATATTTATCGCTAAAGAAATAAGATCGGTTATTTGTGTTTTAGTCAGTTGATCATCGGCTAAAAAATTTTCTAACTTTGCTATTGGTGACATTGCTTTTGACATAATGCGTGCTATCCGAAAAAGTAATTAAATTAAACATGACTTAAAGAGGGCTAATGAGGTTGAATGCGCGTACCTATTGCATCACCTTTTAGTAAGTTGATAATTTGTTCAGGCGACTGCCAACTAGCAACCGCGATACTTCGCCGTAATTGACTTGCTGCCAGGAAAGCCGCATTGACTTTAGCGGTCATACCGCCAGCAATAACCCCCTGCTCGATTAATTTATTAGCTTGAGTTTTACTCAGCGAAGCCATATATTCGCCACTCGCATCTTTTACGCCATTAACATCGGTCAACAGTAGCAACTCGGCATTTAATAGCTGGCAAATCGCGACAGCCGCATCATCAGCATTCACATTCACTAATTCACCACTGGTTAATGAGCCAATGGAAGATACAACAGGTAAAAATTTTGCGCTTAGCAAGGTATCAAGTAATTTACTGTTATTAGCATGTGGTACTCCAACCATGCCGAGATCTTTTGTACTTAAAAGACAAGTAACCATATCGCCATCGACAAGCGACAGGCCGACCGCCTGCATATTCAAGCTTGCCGCCGTGGCAACAATCGATTTATTAACACTACCGGCCAACGCGCCAGCAATAATTGGCATTTGATCTTTAGGTGTAACACGTAAACCGTGTTTTTTTTCGGTGGTAAAACCGGACTGACTGAGCATTTCATCAACAACACAACCACCACCATGCACTAAAACAACCGCCTGATTTTTTAATAACGCGATAATTTTTAATAAATCAGCGAGTGCATCTGTTTTTTCAAGAATGGCGCCACCAATTTTAATCACCAACGGCTTGTTAGTCTTATTACTGATTAACGTATTTATTGGCATAGTCATTAACATTTTCCCAAGGTTACATTATTTAGCAAACTATATTCACTGGGTAAGCCCAAAGAAATATTTGCACATTGCACCGCCTGTGAAGCCGCACCTTTTAGTAAATTATCAATAGCACAACTGACCACAACCACATGCTTTTCTTCATCGACTTGCCAATGGACATCGGCAAACGGTGTGTTAGCCACATTGTCTATTTTGGGCCAAGTCCCCGTTAAACGTACCAAGGGTTCATCTTGATAAGCACAAGCAAAGGCTTCATCAATTTGTTTGGTCGTAACACCGGCCTTAATTTGCAAGGTTACCGTCGCCATTAAGCCTCTTTTATAAGGCGCAAGATGCGGATTAAAAATAACCTGTGCATTCGCTTCTTGGCTTATCTCAGGTTGATGCCGATGCTGTAAAATATTATAAGGAGTTAAACTCACTTCATAAAAACTTGTCGCTAATGAGGCTTTTCTTCCCGCGCCACTAACACCACTAATCCCATTAACAACAATAAGTGAATTTTCAAGATGATACTTATTAGACGTAATAGGCTTTAGTGATAATAAACTTGCAGTTGGATAACAGCCCGGTACAGCAACTAATTGCGTACTCGCAATATCTTCTTGCTGCCATTCGGCTAAACCGTACTTTGCTTGAGCCAGTGCCGATAAGTTTTTATGTTCAAAACCATAAAACTTTGGATAATCTGCACTGTTTTTGAGGCGAAACCCGCCTGAAAGATCAAAAACCTTAACACCTTTTTCAACAAACGCTTGCGCCCAGTCGGCACTAAACTCATGTGGTGTCGCAAAGAATACCGCATCAAGTTCTTGTGCTGTTTTATCAAACCAACGTGGTGAGAAGCACACTAAAGGTAAATCACATACACCTAAGTAACGCGGATGTAATTGCGAAAAGGTCATATCTGCCGAGCTACTGTTTTCTGATACCAGTAAATACTCAAGGGAAATTTTGTCGTGCGCAGACAATAAATTAATCAGCTCAGCGCCCACATATCCACTTGCTCCAATAACCGCGACTTTCATACAACCTCATCTATTAATTTTTAATCAACCTAAAGTAGCGAGAGAAAATAAATAATCTTCAATAGGCTTCTTTTATTAGGTTATTTACACTAGAATTAGAAAATAACACCTGATGACTTGTTATGCAACAAATAAGCATAACTACCCATGATATTTATTTATTCTTATTTCTAATCGTGAGCTCTTATGAAAAATTTACCAAACTTTACCCATTCATTAACGCAACTTATTGCCAGTGCTTCGATTAGTTCAACACAAGCAAGTTGGGATCAAGGAAATTTAGCCGTAATTCAACTGCTAGCGACGTGGTTTGAACAGCTCGGTTTTAGTATTGAGATTCAAGCCGTACCCGCAACCCGTAAAAAATATAACTTATTAGCAAAACTTGGCAGCGGAGAAGGAGGATTATTACTCGCAGGTCATAGTGACACCGTACCTTTTGATGAAAATCGTTGGCAGTCAGACCCATTCAAAGTCGTCGACAAAGATAATAAATTTTATGGTTTAGGTACTTGTGACATGAAAGGTTTTTTTGCCTTTATTTTACAAGCTTGTAAAGGGTTATCAGCGAAACAACTCAAAAAACCGCTTTATATTTTAGCCACAGCAGATGAAGAAACCACTATGGCAGGCGCGCGTTTTTTCACCCAAAACCAACAGATAAAACCAGATGTTGCCATTATTGGTGAGCCAACAAATTTGGTCCCTGTCATCATGCATAAAGGGCATATGTCACATCGCATAACTATTCAAGGTCAATCAGGGCACTCAAGTAAACCAAGTTTAGGCGTTAATGCTATAGAAATTATGTATCAGGTGATTAGCCAATTAATGCAGCTCAAAGAAAAACTTGCTCACAATTATAGTAATCAAGCCTTTGATGTAAAAGAGCCAACGCTGAATTTAGGCGCAATACATGGTGGCGATAATGCCAATAGAATTTGCGGTCACTGCGAGTTAGATATTGATATGCGAGCACTGCCGGGTATGACTGACAGCGAACTGATTCAATTGCTCAGCGAAGCCCTAAAGCCGCTTGCTGAAAAATATCCTCACCGAGTTTCGTTTAATGAATTAGACCCTAGCTCCCCCAGTTTTGAACAAAACCAAAGCAGTGGGTTAGTAACAATAGCTGAAGAAATAAGTGGTCACTCATGTTGCGCGGTAAATTATGCTACCGAAGCACCTTTTATTCAACAGCTTGGCTGTCAAACTATTGTTTTAGGCCCAGGTTCTATTGACCAGGCTCATCAACCAAATGAGTTTTTAGCGCATAGTGAAATTGATAAAACTGAAGTTATATTAACAAAAATGATTCAGCGTTATTGTTTATAGGGATTATTTAAAAATAGTACACCGTCGCTCTATGATACTCATAGAATCACAACATACCGTTGACGTGCAGGGATGCACTAATGCCTTGGAAGGCAGGATGTCTGAGAAAGGCCATCCTGAACATCAAAACTCTTTGCCATCCATGGCACCGTGACATACCGTTCATCCTGAACATCAAAACTCCTTACCATCCATCGCACCGTGACATACCGTTCATCCTGAACATAAAAAAGCAAGGCTTTGTCGCTTTGCATTTTATTGTCTAACTTATGAGTGAGCGATTAAAGACTTAGCAAAAGCCTGTTAATAATTAAGTCATATCCTCAAACGGATTTTCTTTTGGTAAAGCAATGCTATTGGTAAAACCTGTCATAGAAATGTTATCGCAATTAATTTCAATATCATCATCACCTAAAACACCAACACCAAATTTATATATTAATTCAAATTGTCCGTTATTCGCTTTATCTTGATAAACTTTTTGTTTCGCTTCAACCGCTGATAACTTTTCTTGGTAACTTGCTATATCTTCAATACTATAACGTTTTTTCAGCATTGAAAGGGTTACATCTGGTGAAAGTAAGGTGGCGGTTGCATTGTTGCCACCAAAACCTTTCGAATTAATAAAGGCAACATCCATGGCTTCACACTGCCAGTGATCAAGTGCGATGTTTAAACGTTCATTATAAACATCGTCAGCAACAGCGTTAATCGTTGTAATACCCGGCATAATATTATGGGCAAAAACACCTAACGCCATAGTGATTTGATCGCCACTTGCAGGAGCAATAGTATGACCTACAAAAGCTTTTGGCGCAGCTACTGGCCAATGATGAATATCAAATGTTTCGGCTAAACGATGATAAATTAACGATTCTGTTACGCGATTTTGTGGCGTACTTGAACCATGAGCCAGTATAAAACTGCGTTTCTGTACTGATTCGTCACCTAAAATACTTTTTGCGAGTGCCACTGATTTCGCCATAGTAATATAATTACCAGGACCAGGAGCAGTAATAGATTTTTTAATACCGTCAGCATTAATGAAAACATCGGCAACAGAGCCCAAAGGCTTAGCGCCTAATTCAATCGCTAACTCATCATCCATAATAACTAAGAAGTGCGCGGCTTCACCAATAGTAAAGCCACAGTTTTCACCAAATGGACGACTGGTATTACGGTGATCGGCCTGCCCTTGTGTAATACCATCAAGTTTTTTCAAACCTTCTTCATTCGCCAAGGCACTCATGTTGCCAAAACCTTCAATAATTTCTGGTGTGATTGGGCTTTCGCTACTGCCTACAATAGCAACACGTACACGACCTGACTTAATATCTTGAATCGCGTTGCGTAAGTTATAAAGAAAACTCGCACAAGCGCCTGTCGAGGTTGAGGTAGTACCAACACTGCCAGTAACATAGCCATTAATGAAGTCAGCTGACATAGTGTTTAAACCTAAGGCTAAATTTTTAGTGGTTACTCGATCGCCATGAAGACGGTTTTGCAACATACCACCCAACCCTTCTGATTGCATTTGACCAAAAGCTGAAGATGAATAAGTTCCTACATGATCAGGACTTACTTTTTCTAAAATTTCATCCCAGCTAAAACCTGTTGAATGAATAGCATCCGCCGCGCCAAAAATAGTGGTTTGTAAACCACGCGGCTGATAACGACTATTATATAAAGTTGACGGTTCAAAACCGGTAGGTAATTGTCCTGCGGCCTTAATTGGGTTGTCACGATAACTACTATGTTTAATATCTAAATTATCCGTAATTTCAACTTTGACACGTTTATCTGCTAACGGTGTTATTTTCCAAGAGCGTGGCAAAGGTTTGGGTAATTCTTTTTCTTTAATTTCAAAAGTAATGTTATCAGCGCTTGGTGTCGCAAGCATATGCGTATGGCAATGCGTTGCGTCAGGGTCAAAGTGATTACTTTCAATTTTACGGATAAGTGTGCCATCTAGAATTTGCTGGCCAAAACGTGCTTCTACTTCGTTTAATGCAACGCTATTACCATCAGCATCAAGTAACTGACCGTCTTGGAAAGTTAAAATATTCATCAGCGTGGCTAAGCCAACAAAAGTTTCTTGACGCGCTTCTGCCGTTAATTTGTCGATAACAATACGACGAAAACCTTGATGAAAGGAGGTGCGGCCGGCAGCATTTACGCCGCCCATGCCAACAATAATAGGTAAAGCAGTCATTTATAATTCTCTTAAATACATGAGTCGTAATTCTTATCGTTAGTGTAAAAAGAAACGTTAATAATTAATTGTCGTTATCAGCCATAAATAATACAATAACAGCCAAAAATAACGAAAGTTACTGATATGCCACTAAAGATAGCTCGTAAAACGGTAAATGTTGCCTTGGTTTTATATGATCATATGCTAGCAACCAGTGTAAGTTTACCTATTGAGATGCTCAGGGCTGGAGAAGCTTTTGCGCGCAGAGAAAATAGGCGTTCGCCTAAGCTTAATATAGAAATGGTCAGTGAAAGTCTAGCTCCTGTACGTACAAGAGCTCTTATTAAGCTTTATCCTGATGTAGATATTGAACATGCGCAAAGCCCCGATTATATTTTTATACCGAGTCTTTGGCGCAATCCTCGCCCATTAATTAAAAAACATCCCAAAGTGGTCAATTGGCTAAATGATATGTGGCAACAAGGTTCGACACTGATTGGTGGAGGCACTGGGGTCTGTTTTATTGCCGAGTCGGGTTTGCTTGATCATCACCCGGCAACAACACACTGGCATTATGTTGAGCAATTCAAACGAAATTATCCAAAAGTTGAACTTAAACCTGATTTTTTTATCACGCAGTCTGAACGTATTTATTGTGCGGCGAGCTTAAATGCCTTAGCTGATATTACTGTTCATGTTATTCATCAAACTTATGGTGAACGAGCCGCTCAGCACGTAGAGCGTAATTTTTCTCATGAAATTAGAAAACCTTATGAAGAGCAGCGATATTTAGAAGGAGCGGTTGATCGCCACCCTGATGAATTGATCACTCAAATTCAATTTTGGATGCGAACCAACCTTTCATCAACATTATCTCTCTCTGAAATTGCCTTACAATTTGAGATTAGCGATAGAACGTTTAGCCGACGATTTAAGAATGCGACAGGAGTTAGCGCTTCTCATTATTGGCAAAAGGTAAGGGTTGAAACGGTGAAAGATTTGTTGTCATCGAGTAATTTATCAATACAAGAAATAGCGTTTCAAGTCGGTTACCAAGACCAAGGCCAACTAACACGGCTTTTTAAGAAACAATTAACACTTACGCCAAGAGATTATCGTGCGATGGTGAGAAAAAAACTTTTTATGTAATATAATGAACATTACATCAATTAAAAACACTGAAGTGCTTGTACTTTTATGGAATAAGACCCATGGTACGACCACTAGAAAAAAATTATAAATGGAGTAAATACATGTCAATCGTAATCAGTGGTACAGGTCTATTCACCCCGCCACACAGTATTTCAAATGACGAATTAGTCACAGCATTTAATCAATATGTTGAAAATTACAACGCCGAAAATGAAGAAGCGATTAACAATGAACAGTTAACGGCTTTAAAACCTTCTTCAAGTGAGTTTATTGAAAAAGCATCAGGTATTAAAAGTCGCTATGTTATGTATAAAGATGGCGCACTTGATCCTAAAACGATGATGCCACTTATTCCTCAGCGCAGCGATGAGCAATTATCAGCACAAGCTGAAATGGCGGTAGGCGCAGCGAGACAAGCGATGGCAGCAGCCAATAAAACAGCAGACGATATCGACTTAATTATTGTTGCTTGTTCATATACACAACGCGCTTACCCTGCAATAGCGATTGAAGTACAACAAGCATTGGGCTGTAAAGGCTGGGCATACGATATGCTCGTTGCTTGTTCGTCGGCAACATTCGGTATTATGAATGCCTCAAATGCTTTATGTGGCGACACAGCCAAAACAGTATTAGTGATTAATCCTGAGCTTAACTTTCCACAAATTAATTTACGCGATCGAGACAGCCATTTTATTTTTGGGGATGTTGCGACCGCTATTGTTATTGAAAAACAAGCAACCGCCACTGCTGATCATTGCTTTAAAATATTAACAAAAAAACCCATCACCACCTTCTCTAATAATATTCGCAGTAACTTCGGTCATACAAATAAATGTGACCCTGAAACAATGCTTGATAACGATAAAATGTTTGTTCAGCAAGGCCGAAAAGTATTTAAAGAAGTACTGCCAATGGTTTCGCAATTAATTACGGAGCAAATGGAAGCTGCAAATGTTGAAGCTAAAGATTTAAAAAGGTTATTTTTACATCAAGCCAATATCAACATGAATAACTTTGTGGCGAAAAAAGTATTGGGCCGCGACCCGATAGGTAATGAAGCACCCATTATTTTAGACAAGTTTGCTAATACGGCTTCAGCAGGCTCTATTATTGCTTTTCACTTGAATCATGACGATATGATAGCGGGCGATAAAGCACTCATTTGTTCTTTTGGTGCAGGTTATTCTGCAGGTTGTCTTGTTATAGAACATATTTAATCAAGCGACATGCTCAAATCACTGAAGAAAACCTTACTGATTTGAGCTTTTGTGACCTTTTACTAAGCTTATTAACAAAATTCACTGTGTAAAAAAGTGATTAACTTTACTATAGATGGATGCGCAATTGTATAGTAAATAGTTTGTGATTCTCGGCGAGTCTTTACCAAACCATCTTTTCTCAATCGGGCTAAATGCTGAGATAAGCTCGACTGACTTAAATCAATAAAGCTATTAAGCTCTGACACCGACATTTCTTTCTCACCTAAATAGCAAAGTATCAGCAATCTATTTTCATTACTCATCGCTTTCAATAGCTCAGCTGCTTGAGTTGCATTGCCGCGCATTTCAGCTATGTTTATTTGAGTTTCATTATTCATCATCTAGGTCTTTATTGTCAGCAAAAAGTAAATATTGATTGATATTACATTAGACAGTGCTAATATAAAAGTACATTACGCTTGTCTAATATACAATTTTCAGTTAAGGATCCCTTTTGAATTACACCAGACTCCTACAAATCGCGGTTGAGAAACCTAAACTTGTTTACACCGTAGTATTACTGATGGTAGCAATAAGTCTGGCGATGATGCCAAACCTGAAAATAGATACTGACCCTGAAAATATGCTGAGTCGTGATGCCCCAGCGCGTATTTTTCATAACCAAACAAAAGCTGACTTTCAAATGCGCGATATGATCGTCGTCGGCATTGTCAGTAAAAATAATATTTTTACGCCTAATTCACTGCAAGTTGTTGAGCAGTTATCAACAAAAATTTTGCAAATTGAAGGAGTCATACCACAAGATTTATTATCACTGAGTGTCGTTGATAACATTACTCAAGAAAAAGACAGCCAAGGTGAAAATAGTGGTATACGTTTCGAATATTTAATGAAACAAGCGCCATCTTCTCTCGAAGGCAGCTTGGAAATTCAGCAAGCCGTTAAGCGCTTACCTATGCTTAACAACACGTTAGTTTCTGGCGATAACAAAGCCATTGCGATTTATGTGCCTATTCAAGCCAAAGACATGAGTTATAATATCGCCGAGAAAATTCGTACTATTAGCAAAAATTTCCCTGCTGAACTAGTGGCTAATGTAGATTTTCATATTACCGGTTTACCTGTCGCTGAAGACCAATTTGGCTATGAGATGTTTGTACAAATGGGCGTCGCTGCACCATTAGCGGGATTAGCTATTTTTGTTTTACTTTGGTACTTCTTCCGTAATTTTCCATTAATTATTGCGCCAATGGTGGTCGCTATGGCAACGGTGATTATCGTTATGGGTTCACTGATTGGTATGGGCTTTACTGTTCATATAATGTCATCGATGATTGCCATATTTTTAATGCCAATAGCAGTCGTTGACTCGGTGCATATTCTCTCAGAGTTTGCGGAAAAATATAAAACAGGTGATGATGCAGGCGATGTAGTTAAGGGTGTAATGAAGCACTTATACACTCCTATGCTTTATACTTCAATCACCTCTGCCATTGGTTTTTATTCATTAATGCTAACCCCTATTCCGCCTGTTAAAGTATTTGGCGCTTTTATTGGCACGGGTATTTTATTAGCCTTCGCACTGACTATTATTTACATTCCTGCTTATATTTCTCGTTTAAAACCCGAAACGTTAGCCAAGTTACACGACGCTATTTTACGTACAGAACAAAAAGGCCGTTTAGCCAATGCATTAGAAAGCCTTGGCAGATTTGCGACTCAAAAAACCAAACTGATTCTTATGGGCTTTGTTGCGTTATTTTTAGTCAGTATTGAAGGCATTAGCCGTATTGAAATTAATGATAACCCCATTAACTGGTTTAAAGCTGATCACGAAATTAGAATAGCGGACAAAGTACTCAATGCACATTTTGCTGGCACTTATGATGCTTGGCTAGTCTTTAAAAATAACAATCGTGAAAATAGTGCTGCGGTGAATAATTTCAAAAAAGTACTAGCGACCCTTGATACAAATTCAACTAGCGCAAAGCAAATTAATGCCTTTATAGATGATATAAAATCGACTGCGCAAGATTCATTTATTAATCAGAACTTATTGGTTTTATTAGATGATTTAGCCTTTTCAGCTAACGATGAAGAACAGCTTATACTAGAACAGTTAGTTAATATTACCGATACAGCTTTTAACGAAAACAAAGTATTTCTCGACCCTGAGCTATTAAAGTGGCAGAGCGACTTCCAGCAAGCACTATTGACAACTGGCTTAGTAGGCAAGAGTAATGGTTTAGCTGATATTGTGAAAACAGTAAATCGTGAGCTCTTCTCAGGCAAAGATAAAGACTTTACTTTGCCTAAATCGAGTAACGGTGTTGCACAAACATTACTGCAATATCAGTCGTCGCATCGTCCGCAAGACTTATGGCATTTTGTCACCAAAGATTATCAGCAAAGTTTATTATGGCTGCAAATGACCAGTGGTGATAATCAACATACAACCAAAGTCGTTAACTGGACCGAGGCCTACATTACCAAACATCCGATGCCAAAAGATATTAGTTATCAATGGGCGGGTAAGTCTTACTTAAACATTGTTTGGCAAGACGCAATGGTGAACGGCATGATCGACAGTTTATTATCATCGTTTGTCATCGTTTTCTTAATGATGGTTGTACTCTTTCGTTCATTGAAATACGGCATTTTAGCCATGCTACCGTTAACGCTTACCATTTCAATGATCTACGGGTTAATTGGCTGGATAGGTAAAGATTACGATATGCCTATCGCGGTTTTGTCAGCGCTGACTTTAGGGCTTTCAATCGATTTTGCCATACACTTTTTACAACGTGCACGAGAGTTAGAGAAAGAACTGGGCAGTTTAGCGCTAGCATTATCGGCGATGTTCCAAGAGCCAAGCCGAGCAATTTCACGCAATGCTATTGTAATTGCGATTGGCTTTACGCCTTTATTACTCTCGCCATTAGTGCCTTATATTACGGTTGGATTTTTTCTGGCAAGTATTATGGCGCTCTCAGCATTGGTTACTCTGGTGTTACTACCCGCGTTAATGACACTTTTTGCTGGCAAGCCCCCCTTAAAAAATAAACATTCATAGGATATACAAATGAAATATTTATCAACTCTTTTCATTATTGCAGGGACTATTTTAAGTTTTATGACCCATGCGAGCGACTTAACAAACGCCGATGAAATTATTACTAAAGCAAATTTAGCCTCATATTATTCTGCAGACGACGGCAGTGCTCAAGCGAGAATGATTATTGTTGATGCGCAGGGTAATAAACAGATGCGACAATTTACTATCTTGCGTAAAGACCAAGCAGATTTAGGTAACCAAGATATTTTGGTGTTTTTCTCTCGCCCTACTGATGTCCAAGGCACAGTATTTAGGGTGGTAAAAAAAGTAGCAAGCGATGATGACCGCTGGCTATATTTACCAGCACTAGATTTAGTTAAACGGATTTCAGCTGGTGATAAACGTACCTCTTTTGTCGGCGCGCATTTTTTTTATGAAGATGTCTCAGGTAGAAATCCTGCAGAAGACAACTTTACTTTACTAAAAACTGACGATAAGTTTTATACCCTTAAAGCTCAACCTAAAGATCCAAACAGTGTTGAGTTCGAGCACTATATTGTTAACATTGATAAGCGTACCTTTTTACCTATGCACGTTGATTTTTATAACAGCCAAGGTAAAAAATCACGCTCACTTGAAGTATTAAAAACTGAAATTATTGATGGTTTTGCCACGGTCATGCATTCAAAAATAACCCAACATAACGATGGCAGTTATACTGAAATGCAATTTCGAAACGTTAAATATAATGTCGGCTTACCTGATGATATTTTTTCTGAACGTAGTTTACGTAATCCGCCAAAGGCATGGTTAGATTAAGATAAAAAATGCACTTAATTATCACCAAACATGGACACGCTTATCGTGCATAAATCATCACAATATATTTTACTCATAAGCAGCCTACTGATGGCTTGGCAAAGTTTGGCTAGTAACTTAGAAATAAGTGAACTAGACGATTGGGCGAGCGATGACTGGGGTGAAAAAGTTGTTTCACCCTGGAAGCTTTCAGGTTTTGTTGAAGCTGGCTATGGTTATTTATTACAAAATAATATTGTTGAATCGAATTTGTCGCTAGGTGAAATAGCAGCACGTTTAAATATTGATTACAGTCATGAGTCTTTTGAGCTGGTTTCAAAAGGTGAGCTAATTTATGACAATGTATTAGCCGATACTTTTTGGGAAACGCGCGAATTAAATATCCGTTTTAGTCCAAGTAATAATACTGACGTTAAAGTGGGTCGACAAATTTTGACCTGGGGTACCGGAGATTATATATTCCTAAATGACTTATTTGCTAAAAACTGGCAATCATTCTTTTCAGGGCGTGACGATCAATACTTAAAAGCCCCTTCAGACAGCGCTAAAGGTACATGGTATATCGGTGGTTATTCACTTGATTTTACTTGGACGCCAACGTTCACACCCGATGTTTATTTAACGGGCGAGCGCTTTTCTTTTTATTCTCCACAAGCGCAAGATATTGTTGCTCCGGCGGCTGATTTTAGCGTACAAAAAAATAATCAGACACAATATTCAGCACGTATTGCAACCAACAAGAATGGCACCGAATATGCTTTTTATGGCTATAAAGGTTTCTGGACAACACCTGTTGGTATATCAGAAAATCAAAACCAGCAATTACAGCCTTACTTTCCCAAAATGAATGCTTGGGGAGCAAGTGTTAGGTTACCATTAGCGGGAGGATTATTTAATGCTGAATATGCTAGCTATAACAGTGTTGAAGATAATAGTGGGAGTGATCCCTTTGTTGCTAATGGTCAAAACCGATTTCTAGTCGGGTTTGAAAGCGAGGTCATTAAAAACCTTACCGCCAGCGTGCAGTTCTATGTTGAGCAAACGAAACATTATAATGAATTTATCGTTAATTCAGTCACACCAGCAACAGAAGTTGATGAATACCGTCAATTATTAACTTTTCGTCTCACGTACAGAGCCTTTCAGCAAAAGTTAATTTATAGCCTATTCAATTTTTATTCGCCAACAGACAACGACGGTTACTTAAAACCTTCTGTAACCTACCGTTATAACGACCAGTGGTTATTTTCAGCCGGTGCTAATTTGTTTTGGGGTGACGAAAAACATACCTTTTTTGGCCAACATCAACAAAATAGTAATGCTTGGCTTAGAGTAAAAGCCCAGTTTTAAATGACGCCACCACTTAAGGCCTGATGTCGTCAGTATCAATCTGACAATAACTTACAGTTTTTCAGCATATACTAACGATTCGATCACTGAAACTTACGAGCATTCAGAAGAAAATAGCTTCAAATATTTTGCTGAGCTTATTATGAAAAAAATTATTATATTCATCTTTTTTAACCTACTTTTTTCTTTCAATTGTTACGCTAAAAAATCAAATGACTTTATTATTTATCTTCATCATGATGCTAACGACAGCGATTATTACTCAAGTATTGGCACCGAAGTTATTCATCGTGCACTTAATAGCTATTTAGGATTTTCAGTTACAAGCTCGATCGGCTATGCTCAAGTTACTGATAAAACTAATTATCAACATAGTTTTATATCATGGGAAGGTGGTATGAAATTTGGTTACTTCGCTGACTTTAGCTTTTATGCAGAATTTGGCGTTGACCTGCTTGAACTTGCCTTTAATGACCGAAGTGACGACGATTACCTGCATCACAAGAAAACGTATAACACCGATTTCGAAAACGATAATTTTGACCCTGCTTATTCTGACAACGATATAGATGGTTATGTAGGTATTGGGAGTTCATTTATGATTGAACAAATAAAAGTAACAGGCTTTGTTCGTTTTCGTGAAATAAGTGGTTATAACTGGCAAGCAGAAAACAATACTTTTAGTGGAATTGAATTAGCTATCGTTTTTTAATGAAATTGTGATCGATTAATTGCTTGTTTCTTTCTGCTGCGGCAAAATAGTGTTAATAGAAATTTACGATTAATAGAGAAATAAATGAGCGAAAATTCAGCAGCACAAAATCAAATAAAGCAAATGCTAACCATGCAAAACGCGATGAATTCTCGCGTGAGTGAGACATGGCAAGAAAATGGTTATGAATGGTATCGCGCCATTTGGGTTGAGTGTGCTGAAATGTTAGACCATCACGGTTGGAAATGGTGGAAACATCAAGAGATTGATGTCGCTCAAGTACAATTAGAATTAGTTGATATTTTTCATTTTGGCTTAAGCCTTCGCTTAATGACTGGCGCAACGGTTGAAAATATCACTGACACCTTAGCAATAGAGTTAACGCAAAGTTCTGATGAAAAAGATTTTAAAATCGCGCTTGAGCACTTAGCATCAGCCGCAGTAACTAATAAAAGTTTCGATGCTATCGCCTTAGCCGACTGTATGCGTTTAATGAATATGGATCTTGATGAATTATTTCGTCAATATGTTGGCAAGAATACACTAAACTTCTTCCGCCAAGACCACGGTTATAAAGAAGGTACATACATAAAAGTTTGGCATGGAGAAGAAGACAACGAAGTATTAGCTAAATTAGTTAATACATTAGATGCGGGTGCTAGTGATTTTCAACAACAACTTTATGCAGCTCTTGAAGCAAAGTATCCTTCATAAGACTTAGCTATAAACCTAAAAAAGGCCGTAGATAAGTATTATCTTCGGTCTTTTTATTATTGCCCCTCCTCTCAAGATAAAACAATCTACGAAAATTAAGATCTATGGCACAAATACTGCTTATTCAACTGTTATTAAGAGTACCGTCAAGAATTTGAACCGCCGGAGCAGTGTATGGAATTAATTCTATTTGCCATGATCAGCCTAATTGTTATTGTTGCTTTATTAGCTAGCCGCTTGAATGACAATAGTTTTCCTTTTCCCTTTGATAAAAAGCAAAGTCTTTTTACGCCAGCAGAGAAAAATTTTCAGAATTTGTTAGAACAAGCGCTTGGCGGAAAGTACCGTATTGTTAACCGTGTTAAACTGGCCGACATTGTCACTATTCGTCATGGTGTTTCAAGCAGAGCAAGCCAAACGGCGGTAGCAAACGCAAACAGTAAATACTTAGACTTTGCAATCTGTGACCGTGAAACGATGAAACTGTGTGGTGTTATCGATTTAGTTGATACGCAAGGTAAGGGCTATAAAATTAAAAAAGACTGGTTTGTCAGTGGCGCATTAGAATCGTCTTCAATTCCTCATATTCGCATAAAAGTTAAAACTAATTATACTGTCGACGAAATCCGCGCTTGTATTTACAGTAGACTGCTAGGCAATAGACCGCCTGAACCCAAAATTAAAGGAAAAATTATTCCTGCTCCTATGCTTAAACCTCGTCCTAACAAAAATAGAGAAACCGTTGGTGCATTGTCGCCAATAGCAGCTCGAGCACAATTAGGCGCATCTGCAAGTAACGCCATGTCTCAACATATTCCAGCACCACAAATAGCCGCATTACCTCATTAACATTGTAGAATGATAAGTTATTAATTTAAATAAAAAGCCAGTGATTTAGATCGCTGGCTTTTTTTTCCTTTAGATATAGCAGTATTAATGCCATGAAGGCTAAGAGTGGCAATGTAATCGTAATATATCGTTGATGTATAATCTTGTGCCTAATGAACTCATGACAAGAAAGACAGGAGATCTGAGAAAGGCCATCCTGAACATACACGCTCCTTGCCATCTCGGTAACTGCTCCTGCGTTACTCTACTTCCTACATCCATGTAGTCATAGCACCGCGTTATAACGTTCAAAGCGAACATACACGCTCCTTGCCATCCATGGCACCGCGTTATACCGTTCATCCTGAACATAAATATACGACATACGTTAATCTTCACGTTATAATTGTTTTATCAGAACTTATCAATGAATTGGAAATAAAATGAAAGCTGGGATAATTGGCGCAATGGAGCCAGAAGTTGCTATTTTAAAAGCAAAGTTAACAAATTCGACAACAACAGAACATGCAGGCTATACCTTTTATCAAGGCCAACTTAATGGCAGTGACGTTGTTATTGTACAATCAGGCATTGGTAAAGTTGCCGCCGCATTAGCTACCGCCATTTTAATTGATAAATTCCAACCTGATTACATCGTTAATACCGGTTCTGCTGGTGGCTTCGAGCAATCATTAAAAGTGGGCGACATTGTTATTAGTACAGAAGTTCGATATCACGATGTTGATGTAACCGCATTTGGCTATGAAATAGGTCAGTTACCTGGAAACCCTGCCGCTTACATTCCTCACCCAATACTTGTTAGTGCAGCGCAAGCAGGCGTTGCCAAGCTTGAGAATATACAAACATTACTTGGCTTAATCACAACGGGTGATACCTTTATGACCGCCGACGAAGATATTGCTAAAGCGCGTGCTAATTTCCCGAACATGGCAGCAGTTGAAATGGAAGGTGCCGCAATAGCGCATACTTGTCATCAATTTAATATACCTTTTGTTGTGATTCGATCTATGTCTGATATTGCAGGTAAGGAGTCTCCTACCTCATTTGAAGCTTATTTAGAAACAGCCTCCGTGAACTCATCTCAATTAGTTGAGAATATGCTGAAGGCATTACAGGGTAAACAGTTAAATTAATAACTCTATTAACACTAAGTTAAAAACTAAATATGACTGCTAATAATCTAACAAACTTAATTGAGATAAGCCCTTTCGCCTATTCAGTTGTCATGCTTTATGGTGTGATTTTGATTAAGTATTTTACCCATTATTTAGCCAGTCATGAACCTTTACGGTTTTTCCGTTTTTTTTGTGATCAGTTAGCTAAAAAGGTCAATAAAACTAAAAACAGTGCTCGTCAGCGTTTTATCTCTGGCTTTATTGCTATTTTAGTTACACTAGCACCTTTAACTATTATTCTGTGGTTATTTGAAGCTTTTGTTGAAGCAACTTGGCTTTGGCAGAGCTTTTTACTTTATCTTGCTTTAGGTGATCTCCATCTAGGAAAAACCAGTAAAGAAATTGCTAAATTAGTTGTTGCTAACAAAAACTTTGAAGCTAAACAGTTATTAAATCCCTGGTTATTAAGAGATACAGAGCAACTTTCGTCTTTGGGTTTAGCGAAAAGCTGTATTGAAATGTTATTACTTCGAGCGATGCAAAATTTATTCACCATTAGCTTTATCTTTTTGCTTATTGGCCCACTTGCCGCATTAGTTAGCCGACTACTGATTGAAATGCATTACAGCTGGAATCATAAACAAAGTAATTTTCAGCCTTTTGGTGACAGTGTGGCATTCATTGTTAATATTATTCAATGGTTACCTAGTCGTATTTTTTCATTGGTACTGCTTTTTGGCTGTATTGGCAAAAATTTTATTTTATTTTTTAGGCTCAGTCGCCGATACTTTTTTCAATTAAATAACAGCTACTTATTAAATTTATTCGCACTGTCTTTAGAAATTAAGCTTGGTGGTGTCGCTATGTACCAAAATATAAAGCTACGTAAAACAAGTTACAATGATCATGGTAGACAACCCCAAGCTACAGATATAATTCATGCAAGTAGCCGTATCAGACAAGTGTTTTATTTTTGTTTTCTATTTTTAGCAATGCTGACATTATTCATTTACTCATTTAATATCAATAGGTAGCTCACATGTATGAATTACTCTACTGGTTAGACTTATTTGGCATAATTGTTTTTGCTTTATCCGGTGCATTAATGGCTGGGCGCTATAAGCTCGACCCTTTTGGCGTTGTTGTTTTAGCTTCTGTTACTGCCATTGGCGGCGGCACCATACGTGACATCACTTTAGATGCTCCTGTATTCTGGGTTGCCGACCCCATTTATCTTCATGTCATTTTAGTTACCGCTGTTTTAACCATAGTAATTATTCGACGCCCTAAGCGTATTCCAAAGCGATTTTTGCTCATTGCTGATGCCTTCGGCTTGGCATTATTTGCGGTATTAGGTACAGAGAAAGCATTAAGTTTAGGTGCTCCAATTTCTGTTGCTGTTGTAATGGGTACTATTACCGGTGTCGCTGGTGGGATGATCCGTGATGTAATATGTAATGTTATTCCAATGATCTTACAAAAAGAAATTTATGCTACGGCAGCAATATTAGGCGGAAGTTTATATGCGTTATTTCATCATTTAGGATGGCCTGAAGATGTCGCTATCATTTTAGCCATACTGGGGGCGCTAACACTCAGACTCGCCGCTATATATTGGCGAGTTTCCCTGCCTGCCTTTCACATAGCAGAAAAAGAAGAACAAAAAGAAAATAAATAATACCACAGTCTTTTATGTCGACGACTGTGGTAATTTATAGATAAGCTGTCCCTTTAAAATGCGTAGCTAATACCAACATTAAAGGTATCAATATCTAGGTCGCCAGCACCTTGATATTGCAAACTCGCATTAAGTCCAAAACCGTTATCCCAGCGATATTCCCAACCGGCTTCTAAGAACAAACCTGTTCCACTTTCGTCGGCAATACGCGTGTGGTCTAGATCAATTTTATAATCATAAAATGCCGCACCTACTTTGGCGTACAGACGGTTGCGCTTTGATAAAGACAAGTCTGTTTTTAGCGCTAAAACAACGGCGCCATATTCGAAATTATCAGCTTGCAAGTCAAAATTATTATCGTAATCTGAAAAGCAATCCCAGGAATTTCCTGACTTTTCTTTACATTCCCAATCGTCAATATCGGCAGCGCCAACTAAACCTACTTCTAAATAGTAACTCGGAGAAAATTGATAATTATAATAAAGATAGCTAAGACCAACACCTTCACCATCAGTGTCTTTACCTTTATATTCAATACCACCACCACCATTTTGTAAACCTACGGTGTGTCGTGATTCTAGTTCGGTATTGGCAAAAGCATTCATTGAAAACGTACTTGCTGAAAGTGTTAATAATAGTGTGGCAAGAGTATTTGAGCGTTTCATAATAACATTCCTTAGTTGTTAATCACGTTAGGATTAAGATGGCGTTATTATGATTGAGAAGTTCCCAACACTCTGTCTTACAAGTGTTGGGAAGATGTTTATTTATGTTAGATTTCTAATAAGTTGTGCAAGTTACCCAAAAGCTACTGCATTACTTTATGCATCAATGCCCCAGCCATCATTATAACCTTGATATTTTGCAGCTATTTGTTCAAATTGTGCTTCTTGGGCAACAACAGCGTCGTAGCAAGGCAGCATTTTGACGGTACAGTCTAAATCCCAAACATTGGGTGTTTCATCAGGGTGAATGACGAGTTCAATTTCTGGCGCATGTTCCGTTAAGTAATCAGCCATTGCTTGCGCTTGTTCTTTTTTTTCGAAGAGTTGAAAAAACACGACGGGATGAACAATAGATAAATCAATACCAGCATCTTGCATTTCAGCCAAAACTTGGCCCGTTTCATCGTTAGGGAATGTCATAAAGGTTATTATCTCTGTAAAAAGTATTGTTATTATAAACCGCTATTTTCTGCAACTCCACAGCAGAGTCAATTATTAATGTCTCCATAGGTACATAAATTATTCAGACAACTTAATTGACTGTTCGTGGGATAACGAGGACATTTTCCAACCTTACTTATATCTTCAGCTGTTTTGGCCAGTAAAGAGGCACCAATCTTATTAATAGCAAAGGGACAATGTAAATCTGCAAATTGGATCTCAACTAATACACATTGCACTTTTGAAGAACATGTTAAATTTTCAATCAATATTTTTTGCTTAGTCAAATAGGCTGTTTTACTGGGAAGGCTTTGTTTATTAACAACGTCAATAAGGGATGTTTCAATAAAGGTATTACCTTTTTGTTTTAGCTTTTTTTCAGCGCGCTCTTGGTCAAGTTGCTGCTTTAAATGTGTTGTGGTAATTTTATGTTCTTTTAGTAAGTAGCCTAAACCTAATAAAAGTGTGGCAAAAACCACAACAGCTATCAATGTTATCGTTAGCCATTTAAGCATTATCAGCCGTACTTAGATTACGTGAATATGGATATTTTTTTATCATGGCATCAATAGCTTGATATATTTTAATCTGTGTTTCTGCACTATTATCTTTTTTGTCATTAATTTTTAAATAATAAACACTACGCCAAACTGAACGTTTTTGCTCTGGGTCTATAACATCAATAATTAAACTTCCTGGCCTAATTTGCCACTGTTTTTTGTCTTTTTGCGCTTCACCACCACGTAAACAAAAGGAACAATAAGCGACACCTTTATTATAGTTTAAAAGCTCTTTGCTATTGTCATTAACCATATGATACGTAACAATAATGTCAGCATCATTTGTTAACCTATAAATAAAGCCATTTTTGTCTAATACTTGCTCTATCGCCAGTTCAATACTATTTCTCGTGGTATCGCTGATATTTTGAAATTCACTAAAGTCAGAATTCCTTTTATAAAAAGCGTAACTGTTTACTTGTGAAAAATTAAAATTGGTTTGATATTTTGAAATCGCAGATTCAGGTGCAGTACAACCTAAAAGCATAAAAGCTGTAACGCATAGAAAGGTCATTAAAAAATTAATACGAAAGCGTTTTGGCTGAGTATTTTTAATCAAGAGTAAGCACATCAATCGCAAGAGAGTTAAACTTTAGACTACCTTGCTGAAAAAAAATTACAACTATTTGCGTAACTAATAGCTGCGGTGACGTTTTAATAAAATAATTTACATTAACACGAGTAATATCTGTACTTACTGATTTTTTAGCCATTAATCATTTGTGACTGCGCATAATGTTTGAGATTATATGGACGATTATGGCTAACGATGAATTTTTCGAGTTTGAGAGCAAAATAAAAATCAAATTCTCCTCTACACAGATCCTAAATATTACTGATTGAGTCTCAGATATTATCACTGAAAAGTCGTCTTTTCCAAAAAGTGAACTTGGCAGTATCCCTTTAAAAGTCTAGAACCGGAAATGAGACCAATCTCAATGATGTGCTAAATTGATAGAGGAAATATGGAAGTAGCCGCTATCGAATATGAATATCCGGCGTGGTGTTAATATCGCCATCTTCACTTATCGTTGCTGGGGTACCATTTTTTAACATCAGTACAGCTGTGCTACCACTTGATGTAAAACGGGTAAACCTAAGTTCGTAACCATATTTAGTTAAACTGAGTGCTGCAAAACGTTGTGCTAGCGTCAATTTTTTCCAATTCTGTTCGGGCTCTGTCTCGTCCCCAACAAGATAATGCCGCCGTTCAATTAAGTTATTTCTCTCAGGTTTATTTCCCATATTGCGGCTCAATACTGTATTTACTATTTGGTTTAACAAAATGATGACTCTACAACTTAAATGAGTGGAATTTGACAGTTAATTATTTTAACTCGACAACTTATATTTAAGCACATATTATTCCACTATTAAAATTTTGTTTTTTAACAATAGGCTAGCACAATATTATACTATCAATACTGTAATAGTAGAGCGCAGTGTAAAAATTTTTGACGAAGGTTTTTTAAGCTTTTGAATTTATGAATTTATGAATTTATGAATTTATGAATTTCAACAGTCTCTATTTATAAAACCATTTACGTAAAGTGTATACAATGATGAAATAATTAAAGAGATGAATGTTTATTTTAGTCATAAAAAAACCAGTAAGAATACTGGTTTTAAATATAACTAAAATATTTTGTATTATTTCACTGTTACTTTAGCAAATTTTCGCTTGCCTACTTGATAAATAGCCGTCGTACCCAAAGCAATACGAAGCTTGCTATCCGTAATTTTTTCACCTTCAATTTTAGCTGCACCCTGTTTAATCATGCGCATGGCATCTGAAGTACTTGCCACTAATCCGGCTTCTTTTAATAGGTTAGCAATAGCAATTTCACCACTGTCGTCTTGTATGTTAACCACTTTATCTTCAATTTCATCAGGCATAGCACCTTTTTGAAAACGGTTAATAAACTCTTGATGAGCCGTTTCTGCTGCTGCATCATCATGAAATCGAGCGATTAATTCTTTTGCTAAATCAATTTTAACATCACGAGGGTTCATTCCCTCAGCAATTTTTGTTCGGTAAGCGGTTACTTCTTCCATCGGCTTAAAGCTCAATAGTTCGTAATAACGCCACATCAACACATCGGAGATAGACATGATTTTACCAAACATTTCTGTTGGGCTGTCGGTAATGCCAATATAGTTATTTAGCGACTTAGACATTTTCTGTACACCGTCTAAACCTTCCAAAAGTGGCATCATTAAAACAGTTTGTGGTCGTTGACCTTCTGATTTTTGTAATTCACGCCCCATCAGTAAATTGAATTTTTGATCAGTACCGCCGAGTTCAACATCGGCTTCTAGTGCGACTGAATCCCAGCCTTGCACTAAAGGGTACATAAACTCGTGAATCGCAATTGATTGACCGCTGGTGTAACGCTTTTTAAAGTCATCACGTTCCATCATACGAGCAACGGTTTGACGAGAAGCTAATTTTAACATACCGGCAGCACCGAGCTTCTCCATCCAGGTAGAGTTAAAAGCCACGGTTGTTTTAGCCGGATCTAGAATTTTAAAAACTTGTTCTTTATACGTTTCAGCATTCGCGAGCACATCTTCTTTAGTTAATGCTTTACGCGTAACGTTTTTACCCGTTGGATCTCCAATCATACCGGTAAAGTCGCCAATTAAGAAAATAACTTCATGGCCAAGCTGCTGAAACTGACGCAACTTGTTAATTAATACCGTATGACCTAAATGTAAGTCTGGTGCTGTAGGGTCAAACCCTGCTTTAATTTTTAGTGATTTACCCGTTTTTAATTTTTCTAGTAATTCACTCTCTAGCAAAATTTCTTCTGCACCACGCTTAATTTCAGCAAACGCTTGGCTGACATCAGTCATCGACTTAGCTCCAAAAAATATAGTCATAATTTATGGTTCGATTCTACTGCAATAATGCCAGTGGTTAAAAGCCTTAACTTTATATTTAGGGCAATTGTTCTATTTTTTAAGTCTTGCGCCTTCATTTTAATGACAAAAGCATGACTGAATGCCCGAATACATCGGTGTTTTCAGCAATAAAATTTTACTCCGAGCTTTTTTTTGATATAGTAAACGATAGTTGTCGTATTAAGAACCCTCTAATTAGGTTGTAATGTGTTGAAAATCTTAAAAAAGTTCTATTTACAGTTACCAAAGCAGCACAAAATAATTATTAGCTCATTCAGCATGATTATGTTGGTATTGCTCCTTATCCCCTCAGAAAAGGCAACAGCGAGTCGTCAAACTGACGATGCATCACTTCAAGTAGGCAAACGTTATCCGTTAGCTTTACCCGCGCCTCAAGATATAACCATAGAGACTGTTACTAGTGATGTTCAGCAATCAATACCTGAAGAAAAAATAGCAACTAACATAACGCATATTGACGAGTCGCTAAGCTGGACAAACGCAAAAGTACGTAACGGTGACTCACTAGCTAAAGTATTCAAACGTTTGGGTTATAGCGCTAGAACAACATACGATGTTAGCTCAGCAGAGGGTAAGTACAGTAAATTATTGAAAAGAATTAATGTCGGTGATGTATTTACAATCGGCCAAAACTCCGCGGGTGATCTTGCAGCACTGACCTATCCGTTATCAAAAACTGAAACATTATATGTAAAATTACAGGCTGATGGCAGCTACCTGTCAACTAAAGAAACTAAAACGGTTGAAGTACGAGAGACCATTGCCCATGGTGTTATAAAAAGTAATTTCTGGAATGCCGGTATAGAATCAGGTTTAAGCGATGCACAAATCATTAACCTTGCTAATATCTTTGGTTGGGATATCGACTTTGCTTTAGATATTCGTCAAGGGGATAGTTTTCATGTTGTCTTTGAAAATCGTTATGTCGATGGCGATCACATTGGCACCGGAAAAATTCTTGCTGCTGAATTTATTAATAAAGATGACCCTTTTCAAGCTATTCGCTTTACTGACGGCGAATATTACTCGCCCGATGGAAGAAGCATGCGCAAAGCTTTTTTACGGGCGCCAGTAAACTTTAGGTATATTAGTTCAAACTTCAAACCGAAACGCTTTCATCCTATTCAAAAACGCTGGAAGGCTCATCGTGGTACTGATTATCGAGCAAATAAAGGCACGCCTGTTGTTGCTGCAGGTAACGGTAAAGTTACTCACTCAACCTATAATAAATATAATGGCAATTACGTATTTCTTCAGCATGGTAATGGCATTGTCACTAAATACCTTCACTTTTCCAAGCGAGCGGTGAAAAAAGGCCAACGCGTAAAACAAGGTCAAGTCATTGGTTATGTAGGCTCTACCGGAATGTCTGAAGCATCACATTTACATTATGAATTTTTACTGAATGGCGTACATCGTAACCCTCGAACAGTAAAATTACCTGATGCTAAGCCGATTAATAAGAAATATAAAGCTGAATTTGCCGTATTATCAAGCCAGCGTTTAATGGAGCTTTCAGGCTCTAGACAAGCATTATTGGCTATGCAAACCCATTAAACCCTCAGCCCAATAATAATTGCGAGCAAAAATGGCACCAGCTAAGTTTTATATTGGGTTAATGTCCGGCACCAGTGCTGACGGTATCGACCTAGCACTTGTTGATTTTAATGCTGGGGATGTAGCGTTAGTTGCGAGTTATTATCAAGCTTATGATAATACGACAAGGCAGCATATTACTGAGCTTTATCTGCCGAGCAATAATGAAATAGATAGAGCCTTCTCACTTGACATAACACTAGCGCATCAATTTAGCGACGCGATTAAAGCGTTACTCAAACAAGAAAAATTAGCCCCTGATGATATTATTGCCATTGGTAATCACGGACAAACTATTCGTCATCGCCCTACTCCAAATTCAGAGATAAAATCGCCTTTTACTTTACAAATAGGTTGTAATCAAACCTTAGCCGTATTAACAGGTATTAGAGTTATTGGTGACTTCAGAACAAAGGACATCGCTTTAGGCGGACAAGGAGCCCCTTTGGTGCCTGCATTCCATCAATTTTTACTCCCTCCGACTCAACGCGATACATTTTTAGTAAATATAGGTGGCATCGCTAATCTTACTTTTCTTCCCAAAAAAGGTTCAACAAGAAACGTATTAGGTTTTGACACAGGCCCAGGAAACGCACTGTTAGATGCATGGTGTTTTAAGCACTCTGGCAATAGGTTCGACCATAATGGCGACTGGGGTAAATCAGGAACGATTAACCAAGCACTATTAATGCAATTATTATCTGATGATTACTTTTCACGGTTAGCTCCCAAAAGCACAGGCCGTGAATATTTCACCTTGCAATGGTTAGAACACTTAATCGCGCCTTTTAAAATAACAGCGGTTGATGTACAAGCAACTTTAACGGCCCTTACTGCTTGCTCTATATCTGCAGAAATTAGAAAAACATCAAATTCTGCTGATGTATACTTATGCGGAGGAGGTATTGAGAATATTTTTTGTTATAAGCTTATAAAACAAGACCTTAATACTTTTAATGTTAATAAGATACATGCACTAAAGCTGAATAATAACGCACTTGAGGCTATGGCATTCGCTTGGCTGGCATTCGCTTATGACAAAAAAATCTATGGAAATATCCCAGCAGTCACAGGGGCTAGAAAGTCGGCAGTACTTGGTTGTGAGTTTTTTGCTTAATTCACTCTAGACCTAATTCACTTTATCTTTATAATAAAATGTTCCTGTTGAAATTAATATGCTCATTCAGCGGATTAATTGAACTAATCATTTCATTGTAAATCTAAGTTACATAGGGTTAGTTATTCAACATCAAACCAGTAATTTAGGCGAGGAGGATCAATGAAATTTAATGATATTCATATTGGCATGAAGTGTGGAAGTAAAAAAGGCAGCGGCACGGTAACCTGGATTGACGGTTCAACGCGCACTATTTACATGGCAAATACAGAAGAAAACAATAGCTTTGAAGTAGACTTTGAAGAAATCATAGAAGACCCTCAAGCGCACAATATAAAAGATGCTTATTACTAAGAGAAATTATCACGCTAAGCTTGTCATAAATAGACCTCTTATATTAAGAGGTTTTTTGCCCTTAAAGTATCCCCCTTTTCATTAATTCTTATAAAAACCTTAGTTAAGGCTTTATTGCGCTATTTAAATTTTATAAAGTAAGAAACGTGCTGAAATCACACGCTTCCTTCTATGATATCGGTCTTTAACAGGCATATTACATTTTAAATTGTGATAACTGCTGGTTAAGTTCGTAAGCTAATTCAAGTAACTGCTCACTTATTTCTTTACCTCTTATCGCATCTTTACTCGACTTTTCTGCAACATCACTGATATTGACAACATTGACATTAATTTCATCCGCCGCTAAATTTTGCTGCTGAGCGGCACTAGCAATTTGTGTATTTAAGTCATCCAGCTCGGTTATTTGGGAAGTAATTTCAACTAATAAACTGGCAACATTAGTTACATCCTCTGCTTTCTCATTCGCTTGCTGACTTACATCATTCATAGAGCTAACCGCATTACCTGCGTCGACTTGTAATCCTCTGATCGTCAGTTGAATTTGATCAATAGATTCTCTTGTACGTGTGGCTAACGAACGAACTTCATCAGCAACAACCGCAAAACCTCTCCCTTGTTCACCGGCTCTTGCCGCTTCAATAGCTGCATTTAAAGCCAATAAGTTGGTTTGCTCTGCAATACTCGTAATGACCTCTAGCACGCCACCTACTTCATGAGTTTTATCGCTTAGAGCAGCTATCATAGCGGTGTTATCAATCACTTTATCACGTAATAAACCTATGCCCTCTTTTGCTTTTTCAACTAATTCTAACCCTTGGGTTGCCTTCTCACGAGCCAAGACTGAGTTCTCTGCTGCTGTTTGTGTATTACGATGTACCTCACTTGCTGAAGTATCTAACTCATTAATAGCCGCTGCAACAGAGTCTGTACCATTTTTTTGATTAAGAACAGCTTCCCGCATTAAATTAGAAATTTCATCAACACTTTTTGCTGAATCAATTAATTTATCTGTCGCTGATGATATGGAGACAAAACTGGTTCTAAATTTTGTCATCATGCTATTTAGTGCCACACTAACCGCACCTAATTCATCGTCATGATGTACTTTTATTTCTTGATTCAAATCTAAGTTATGCTCAACATCGTTAATAGTTTTTCTAAGCCGCTTAAGGCGACTAAAAATTAATTTTTTTATTGTTAAACTTAATAACCAGAAACTCACAATAGTAATAACGAGCTGTAAAATACCCGCTTGAGTAATAGAACTCATAATTTGCTGGTCAACTTTAGAGAGATCATACGTAACTTTTACTGCGCCTAATATTTCATTCTCTTTAACCTGATGGCACGTTAAACAGTTAGTGCCACGGTAATCAGAACTTGCGCGGATCGGAGAAATAAAGCTCATCATACGTTTGCCATCACGTTCAAAAAGATCATACGCTTTAGTACCACTTATGCCTTGACGTTCAAAGTCATCAACGGCCTTTTGATCGTCAAAACCTTCACCAAACGTGTTAACTAAAGCAGGTGCCCTTATAATGCGCGCTTCTACAATTTCATCTTGGCTTTGAATTTTGTTTTGTATTAACTGACGATTAGCTATCGTGCCTGTTAACATCATGGTGTTCACAGAATCAAAATAGTTGAGGGCTAAACTTTCTAGGTTGCGTTCAACAAAGTTTTCGCTTAACTCTTTTTCATCATAATAGAAAAATATGACCGTTGTACTTAAGAATGCTATGGCGATAAGTACTAGCGCAGCATTAATCTTTGCCGCTAATGATAATGTAGAAAACATAAAATCACTGAATCCGATAATAAAAACAAGTAGGCTCACTCTATATTATTGCTATAACAAAACATTGATGTATCTCATGACAAAGTCAATTAACGCGCGCGAGTAGCAAATAATGATATCAAGACAACCTTGCAAAAACATATTACTACTTGGGGTATTCAGTAAGATTTAGCGCAAAAAAAACCCAGCAGTTACGCTGGGTTTCATTAGTATTCAATGTCTAAGTTGACACTAATAGTTTTATATCATTTAAAAAGGAATATCATCATCAAAATCTATCGTAGGCTCTTGTGGGTTAACTTTAGGAGCTGATTGTTTTTGTTGTTGCCCTTGGTTAGCAAAACCGCCTTGTTGTTGTGGTGCTGATTGCTGAGAATAGCCGCCTTGCTGTTGTTGTGGAGCTGCTTGCTGAGAATAACCACCTTGCTGCTGTGCTGGTTTGTAAGCAGGTTGTTGGTTTTGTTGTGGTGCTTGCTGAGAATATCCACCTTGTTGCTGAGCTGGCTGTTGTGGTGTTTGCCCAGAAAATCCACCTTGCTGTTGTGGAGCTTGTCCAGAGAAACCACCTGACTGACCGCCAGAAGCTTGGCCACGTGAATCTAACATTTGCATAGTACCATTAAAGCCTTGTACAACAATTTCAGTGGTGTACTGATCTTGGCCTTGCTGGTTTGCCCACTTACGCGTTTGTAAAGCGCCTTCAATATAAACTTTTGAACCTTTTTTAAGGTATTCGCCAGCAATTTCAGCTAACTTGCCAAACATAACAACACGATGCCATTCTGTTTTTTCTTTTTGCTCGCCAGTTTGCTTATCTTTCCAGGTTTCAGAAGTTGCGATAGTAAGGTTAGCAACCCCACCACCATTAGGCATAAAACGTACTTCTGGATCTTTACCTAAATTACCTAAAATGATTACTTTGTTAACACCGGCCATGAAAAAATCCTATCTTTGTGCGTAAATGTTTTATTTACTGATTTACGTTATCGACAAATAGTAATTAATTTATCGATGCAATTTTAAAAAGTGGCAATGATTCTACCACCGTGAGTAAAAAATTTCTTTGAGTTTTACTGCATTTTTAAATTTTTTTTTGATTATTTTAAACAAAAATTATTCCGCTATAAAAAGGTGTGCATTCATTTCTATCTTTATGTTCTCTGGAATTTGTAAAGACGATTGATTTTCAAAACAAAAGTGCACCATAACAGCAGTTCCAGAGGCGCACTTAGTGTTTTTTTGCCACGCTTCTTGATAAACCGTAAACGATGAACCACCAATGCGACCAATATAGGTACGTATTTCAACTTCTTTGCCATAGTAGAGCTGAGCATGAAATTCAACATCAATTTTAGCCAAAATCAACTGCCAATCGCTTGTATCTAATTCAGGCATAAAAAAACGAAAAACGGGATCTCTCGCTCCTTCAAACCACACAGGTAATAAAGTATTATTTACATGACCTAGCGCATCGGTGTCACTAAATCTTGGCATTAATTTTTCACTGAACATTGAGTATTTTCCGCAGGCTTTAAATAAGACTATTTTACATTTTTTTTCATTCGGGTGAAGTAGACTCACGAAGTTAATAGAATATAACCTATTGCTATGGTATTTTTATCGATAATATTTATTGATCGTTATCAAAATCATGACTGACTTTATTGAAGTATACCCTAATGCCCTTTCTCAAGAATTTTGTAAAAAATTCATTGATGACTTTGAACAAAGCCCCCATAAAAATGCAGGACGCACCGGTGGAGGTGTTGATATAAGCAAAAAAATTAGCCAGGACATTTATTTAAATCAACATGCTGAGTTTCAACCTGCACTAGCGACTATTTTGCAAGCTTGCATCGATCATATTACGGCGTATGTAACTAAATACTATTTTAGTTTAATTAGCAGTATTTCTTTAACCGTACAGCACCCAGTGACAAAAAAACCGGTTCAGCTTACTGCTGATAATTTTGAAGAGGTCGGCAAGCCAAATTTAGTAAACTTGATACAATATTTATTTAGGCTTGCACCTATTAATGCCCAAAAATATTTACAAGGTAAGGGTAATTATAATTATTGGCATTCTGAAATTTTTCCACAGCTGGGTGAAAATAATGCCTTACACCGGAATTTGCTTTTTCTTATTTATTTAAATGATGTAGAGGACGGCGGTGAAACTGATTTTTTCTATCAAGAAAAAAGTATCAAACCCAAAGCAGGTACTATGGTTATTGCCCCTTGTGGATTTACGCATACCCACAGAGGCAATGTGCCCGTATCATCAGATAAGTACGTTTTAACTTCATGGATGTTATTTAATCCCGCAGATAAAATTTACACGCCACAATCTTAACAAGTAATGTATGTTAATTTATAAAAAGAGTTTCAACAAACGATCTATTTGCGCCATTCTTAATTTTTTCAATAATTTTTTAGGTTTTTCAGGATACTGATCTTGTGATTCAAGCTCTAAATAACTGGTAATTAATTGCGTGTGTTGATTAATTACGGTTAATTCTTGAGTAAACGCTGGTAGTAGCTTTTGATGTACATCGTCAATTAATAAACCATTTTCTAAATCTAATCCCCAAGCTCGAGGATTTAAATTATTGCCTGTTAATATATGCCAGCGGTCATCAGCAACAATACCCTTTAAATGAAAGCTATTACTTTCATGCTGCCATAAGCGAACTTTCAGCTTGTTGTTATCAATGTATTTTTGCTGTCTTTTGAGAAATGTCTTTAATAGTGTTTCATAAATATAGGGAATAATACCTATCATGGAAAACTTTTCTTGGTCAGCAATAAAGAAATCATTGGCCTTTTTATCGCCAATAATAATAGTAACTTCGACACCACGCTTTAATGCTGAACGTATATCACGCATTACCGGCTTAGGTAAATTAAAGTAAGGAGTAAAAAGTACTAAACGTTGATTAGCTAAGCGAATAGTTTCGCGAATCTTTTGATTTAGTTGATTTTTTCTACGACCAAAGCCAATCAGTGGTATTACCGATAGTTCTTCTGCTGAATATTGTGGTTGCTGAGCATAATAATTAAAACGTACGGTTTTTAATGCAACTTTTAGCTTCGATATTATATTCTTTATTTGAAGTTTATTCGGTAAAACATCAACATTTAATTGTGGCGCTAATTCACTTTTAACGAAGGTTTGTTGAAGGAAGTGACAAAAGCTTTCACACAACGCTGGAGACTGAATTTGATAATAACGGTCTAAACGATATTTTTCATCTTGGTGTAAGTAAATATCATTAATACTCGCACCGGTATAAAGTAAAGTGTTATCGAAAACCATACCTTTGAAGTGCCAAACACCCATCAACTCTTTGCGTTTAACGGGGACACCGTAAATAGCAATACTCTCACTATATTGTGCAGCCAATTCAAGGTAAAAGTCTCGATTACCTTGCCCAGATGTATCACCAATTAACCCCCGTTGTGCGCGATGAAAGTCAACGAACACTTTAATATCTAATTTAGGATTAATTTGCTTAGCTTGGTGCAAGGCATTTAAAACTTGCTGGCCCGCATCATCGTTTTGTAAGTATAACGCCGTTATATAAATACGTGATTCAGCGTTTTCGATTAATCTAATCAAGGCATTTGCATATTCTTTTGCACTTGATAACACAGTAATATTTTCAGCTAAAAGAGGAATACCCGCTAACACTTTATTCATTCAGGAAAATCCACTTAATTTATGAATACATTAATTTAACGGGCAATAATACCTTATTTGTTCAAACAGTCACTTTATTTCGATAGGTCATCAAGTTTAAATTGTGACAATTGCTGCGAAAGGTGGTCAGCCAGTGCTAATAATTGCTCGCCTGCACTTGCCGCATCTTTTGCTGACTGCATAACCTGGTCTGCATCTTGGGCAATACTTTCTGTATTTTTTGCCATTTCCTTAACCATAACACCTTGTTGATTAACCGCTGTCGATATTTGCAAAGTTGCTCCAACAATTTCATCAACATTGTCAGTCACTTCTGTAAAGGTCGTTTTTACAAGTAACGTTTTTTCAACGCCTTGTTTAGCCATAGCAACACCTTGGTGCATCGCTTGCACAGACTTACTGGTTCCTGATTGTAATAATTCAATAATACGTTGAATTTCGGCTGTAGAATCTTGGGTACGACTTGCTAATGTTCTTACTTCATCGGCAACAACAGCAAAACCACGCCCTTGCTCACCTGCACGTGCCGCTTCAATAGCAGCATTTAATGCAAGTAAGTTAGTTTGATCGGCAATTTCTTTTATAACATTAACAAATTGACCAATATCATTACTGTAGCCCGCTAATTCATCAATAATACCCGCAGAAGTATGTACATCTTCTGAAATGTTATTAATGGCTTGTGCGGTGTCACTGATAATACTACGGCCTTGATTGGCATGTGCACTGGTTTGTTCCGTTAATTGCAGCGTTGCTGTTGTATTGTCGCAAATCACCTGAACCGAACCACTGACTTCATTAATCGACTGAACAACGTTGTGTGTATTGTTCTGTTGTTGCGAAATACTCCGCTTCATATGATCAGTAAGTTGATGAATATTGTTTGCCGAAGCGCGTAATTTACTGATGTCGCCACTAAACATAGCCAATAATTGGTGTATCTTTTGCTGCATTTGGCTAAAATTCTTGCCAATGTCGCCAAGCTCATCAGAAGCGTTAACCAATAACTGTTGAGAAAAGTTTCCTGTGCCTAAGTTTTCCGCAGCCTTATTAATGGCATTAACATTATGGATTAACGAATGATAAATCCCCATCAACAAATAACTGATCACCAAAATAACCACCATCAGTACTATGGCCAAGATCCACAGCGTTTGTTCACTCTTGTGTGTTAGTGCTTGAATTCTTGTTAATAATAAGCGGTCACTTATTTTGAGTAAGCTTTCTGTCAATTGATAAACTGTATGAGCAAATTGAGTTGCTTGCTCTTGATTTAACGAAATATTATCAGGGTCGATCATTTGTTGATGCAGCATTTGCTGATATTCATCAAGTTGCTGATTAAAACTTTTGTGTTCAGGTAAATACAAAGACAATTCATCACCAGCAACCCGCTTAAGCTGTAGGGTCGTTTTATCAAGTTGCACTTGTAATTCATCGAGGCGTTTATCAAGCGCGACAACTAGAGTGTAATTTTCAGCGTCAAAACCATTACCAATAATTTGTGCACTGACTGATTCAATGCGTTTTAAGTATTCTAATAAAGCGGGAATTCTTTGGCTACTTGCCTCTGCAAGATAAAAGGCGATGGCATCGTTTTCTCGGGTTAAACCACTGAGTGCAGCGAGGCGTTCACGTATTGATAAGCTTTGTTCATAAACAACTTGGTAAGCTGCGGTTTGAGTTGAACTTTCACCGTCAAGCAAACCCTGCCAATTTTTCGATAATGCAGAGACTGAAACCTCTGGCGGTAAAGTTAATTGTGAAATTTTGCTGGTAACCGAACTACGTTGGGCTGCTTGAAGCCTACTATGGGCAATAGCTTGCTCAAGTTTTACTGCTTGCTGTATCTGCGTTAATCCAAGCAACTGTTCTTGATGCTGCGTGATTAAGCCACTTTGCTCTTGGACTATCCACCATGAGCCAAAAAAAACAGGAATGAAAAACATGCTGGCTAGAAGGATGAATTTGGCTTTAAAACGTAAAGCATTAGAAAGTGATATTGCGGGTTTCAGAAATGCAGACATAATTACTCTTATTTTTATAGGCCAACGTTATGCGGATGTATTTAAGCATAACAGTTGACCATAAATAGAGCGGTTTTCTTTCAAATTATTATTTATATAATGAACAAGTAAGCTAAAACGTAACGTTAAATAACCGCGGCCAATTCTGCGGCTTGACGAATAGCTCTTTTCGCATCTAACTCAGCAGCCACTTTAGCACCACCAATTAAATGTAGCCCTTGTTCAGCACCTTTACTACTTTCTAGTTGGTGATACAAACCACGCTGTGACTCTTGTCCCGCACAAATAATAACGTGTTCAACATCAAGTACTTGCTCTTTGCCATCGATTTCAATAGTTAATCCCGCGTCATCTATCTTCTTGTAACTGACACCCGCTAACATTTTTACACCATTGTTTTTCAACGTAGCTCTGTGGACCCAACCGGTAGTTTTCCCTAACCCTGCCCCCACTTTTGTTGCTTTTCTTTGTAATAAATAAATGTGACGAGACGTTTTTTCATTAAGCTCGACTGTCGACTTATCTAATAACGCGCCATTACTTTGATAGCTTTGATCAACACCCCAACTCTTTAGCCATTTTTCTTTGTTGTTCACTAAAGGACTCTTTTCATGCTCTTCCGCTAAGTAAACAGCAACATCAAAACCGATACCACCAGCGCCAATAATGGCAACATTTTGACCTATCGGTTGTTTATCGCGTAGCACATCTAAGTAGTTTTTTACTTTTTCATGGTCGATACCTTCTATATCGAGTTTTCTCGGTAAAATTCCTGTTGCAACTACTATTTCGTCAAATCCCCCCTTTACTAAATCATCGGCGGTCGCTTCGGTTGATAAATGTAATTTAATATCAAGCAAGCTAATTTGTTTATTAAAATATCTAATTGTTTCATAAAACTCTTCTTTACCCGGAACTTGCTTGGCAAAGTTAAACTGACCACCAATTTCACTCGCACGATCAAAAATTTCAATTTTATGACCTCGTTGGGCCGCGTAAACACTAAAGGCTAAACCAGCAGGACCTGCACCTACAACGGCTATTCGCTTATTTTTTATGGCTTTTTCAAAAGTGAGTTCCGTTTCATAACACGCCGTAGGGTTAACCAAACAAGAAGCGCGTTGTTGCTGAAAAACATGGTCTAAACACGCTTGGTTACAACCGATACAGGTATTAATTTCATCACTTTTATTTTCAATCGCTTTTTGAACAAACTCAGCATCCGCTAAGAATGGTCGCGCCATTGATACCATATCGGCTTGCCCTGATGATAAAACTTCTTCAGCGATCTCTGGTGTATTTATACGGTTAGTCGCCACCAATGGGATAGAAACTTCTTGCTTCATTCTCTCAGTGATCCAAGTAAATGCAGCACGAGGCACTGAAGTAGTAATTGTCGGTATACGAGCTTCATGCCAACCAATGCCAGTATTAATTAATGTCGCTCCAGCGGTTTCAACAGCTTTTGCCATGGTTACGACGTCTGCCCAGCTATTGCCGCCATCAACAAGATCGAGCATAGATAGGCGAAAAATCAGAATAAACTTTTCACCCACTTTTTCTCTTACCGCTTTTATAATTTCAATGGCTAAACGCATACGATTTTCTACGCAACCACCCCACTCATCGGTTCTTTTATTAACCCGGACACATGAAAATTGATTAAGTAAATAACCTTCAGAGCCCATAATTTCAACACCGTCATAACCCGCTCTTTGTGCTAATAAAGCTGAATGAGCAAAGTCTTTAATCGTGCCTTTAATTTGACGAACTGACATCGCAGAGGGTGTGAAAGGGTTTATAGGTGACTTTACTTTACTTGGCGCAAAACTAAAGGGGTGATAAGAGTAGCGGCCCGCATGTAATAATTGCAGACAAATTTTTGTTGGGTATTGATGAACAGCCTCAGTAATTTTTTTATGTTTAGCAACGTGCCAAAATTTACTGAGTTCACAGCCAAACGGCGTTAAGCGCCCTCGAGCATTAGGACTAATGCCGCCAGTAACGATTAAACCAACACCGCCTTTTGCACGTGCTTGATAAAAAGCCGCTAATTTATCAAAGCCACCTTTTTCTTCTTCAAGTCCAGTGTGCATTGAGCCCATCAGAGTACGATTTGCTAAGGTGGTAAAACCCAAATCTAATGGGGCTAATAAGTTAGGAAAGGCGCTATTGGCTGTTTTAGTTGTCATAGTAGTTCACTTTATCGGGATTGTTTTGATGGTCAAACCAGTTATTATCATTATAAAGTAGACGTTTATAGTGATAAATTCAAGTACTATTTTGACAGCTGTCAGATTAGAAATGTATTTACTAAAAAATTCAAGTCAGTATGCTAAGCGTTATGAATAAACAGAAAATAATTAGCGATATTCTTACCCACTTATCACAAGAATTATCCGCTATAAAAACAGCCGCAAACAATGCTCACCTTGCCGCCACTGATGATCAGTCTGTCGCTGAAACTCAGTACGATACACTTGCTATTGAAGCAAGTTATTTAGCTGAGGGGCAATCACGTCGGGTAGCTGATATTCAACAAGCAAAACAAGCGATTGAACAATTGGTGATGCGAGACTTTCACAAAGAAATGCCCATATCATTAGGGGCAATGGTAGCCGTGTCACAAGATAATGATGACAAAAAGTGGTTCTTTATTGCGCCGGCTGCCGGTGGTTTTAAAGGTGTAATAGATAAAAAACACTATACGGTGATCACACCAAGCTCTCCGATGGCAAAGGCATTAATGGGGAAATTCATTGATGATGATGTCGAGTTAATGATTAATGCGAACAAACATCATCACGAAATAATGACTATTTATTAAGGGAAACTGATGAAAGATAGCTTTAAGACTAGATATTAACCTACATTTTTCTCTAGCTGAGGAGCCAGTGAAATAAAGGCTTCTTTTTTCTAGCTAAACTCTAAATATCTAAGTACCTGCATCTATGCAGGTACTTAGAGTAACCGATAATCTTAGGGATTCAACGCTGCTTTGATGTCAGCCAAGTTAACCACTTTGTCGTCAACTTTAAGATAAACAACCGACTCTTCTTGAACCAGTATTGCTTCAATAACACCTGGAAATTCAATTAATTTTTCAGCCACTTGATTAGCTTTTTCTTTGCAATTAATACTGGTGGTAAAAGTATAACTCTTTGATTTTTTAAGTGGTTTCATACTCATTGCGGCAAAAAACCATAATAAAGTAATGAATGACATCACTAAAAATATGGCTTGTTCGCCAAATTGACTCGCAACAATACCGCCAATAATGCCACCGGTAAAAGCACCTAAAAATTGGCTACTCGAATAAATACCCATGACGCTACCTTTTACGCCAGCAGGAGCAATGCGTGACAAAATAGATGGCATGGTTGCTTCTAGATAATTAAAGGCAGTAAAAAACATCACCACCAACAACACTAACGTCCAGAAGCCAAGTGGTAAGTACCAGAGTAAGAGTAGCGATGCCGCTAATAATAAAATAGCGGCGGAGAATACCTGTTTTTCTTTTTGTTTTTTAATCGCCATGATCATAAAAGGTACCATCAAAACGAAAGAGCCTAATAAAGCGGGTAAATATAATTGCCAATGTTGCTCAAGTGCTAAGCCACTGGCAACAAACTGTTTAGGCAAGGTAATAAAACAGGCTGTTAACGCCATATGAAGAATGAACACGCCCCAATTTAAACGTGATAATTCGGGGTGACGAATCAGTTTACTCAGCTGTTCAGGTAAAGCAACACTGTCACCTTTAGGTGCCTTGTTAACTGAGTTGGGTACCATGAATTGAATCATTACCATGGCTAAAATAGTGAGTACGGCAGTAAACCAGAATAAACCACTCAGGCCAAACGCTTGCGCAACAATAGGCCCAAAAACCATTGCTAAAGTAAACGATAGTCCGATAAACATACCAATAGTCGCCATAACTTTTGGACGTTGCTCTTCTCGGCTCAAATCAGCGGCTAATGCCAGCACGGCGCTTGCAATAGCGCCAGTGCCTTGCAAGGCTCGACCAAACACCACACCATAAATGGTGTCAGACATCGCAGCAACAACACTGCCTAAAAAGAAAATCACTAGGCCAAATAAAATGATAGGTTTTCTGCCATATTTATCTGACAAAATACCCATAGGGATTTGTAGCATGGCCTGAGTTAACCCATAGGCTCCAATAGCTAAGCCAATCCAAATAGGACTAAAGCCAATAAGTTGTTCGCCGTAAATAGCAAATACGGGCAAGATCATAAAAAGGCCAAGCATACGTAAGCCAAAAACGGCGGCTAAAGAAAATGCGGCTTTCTTTTCAATACTGTTTAAACCTGTCGTACTCATGGGATTCTCTATCTAACGTGTCATAAAAAAGCGAAAATTCGCGCTATAGTAGCACGACAAAGTCCTGAAACAAAAATAGAGATTATTACTGATTATTGCCGAGTAATTATGCAATAATACTTGGTCAAACTTTACGTGGAATAGCGATAGCGAATCTATTGAGTTTGTTCACATTCGGAGAAACTTATTAAAGTGGATATTTATGAAAAACATTGAAGTACGTGGCGCTAGAACGCATAACCTGAAAAACATCAGCTTAGATATTCCTAGAGAAAAGTTAGTCGTTATTACGGGTCTTTCGGGTTCAGGTAAATCATCACTCGCTTTTGATACCTTATATGCTGAAGGACAAAGACGCTATGTAGAGTCACTTTCTGCTTATGCTCGTCAATTTTTGTCACTCATGGAAAAGCCTGATGTTGACCATATAGAAGGGTTATCGCCGGCTATTTCAATTGAACAAAAATCAACTTCACATAATCCTCGCTCGACGGTCGGTACAATCACCGAAATTTATGATTACCTTCGATTACTTTATGCTCGTGTTGGCGAACCGCGTTGTCCGACCCATCACCAGCCTTTAGCTGCACAGACAAATTCACAAATGGTGGATAAGGTTTTGTCGCTTGAAGAAGGCACCAAGGTAATGGTGCTTGCCCCTGTATTGCAGGGCCGAAAAGGTGAACATGTAAAATTGCTCGATAATCTTGCAGCACAAGGTTACATTCGCGCGAGAATCGATGGCGAGGTTTGTGACTTATCAGATCCTCCAACGCTGGAGCTTCATAAAAAACATACCATTGAAGTGGTTGTTGACCGATTAAAAGTACGTGACGATATTCAACTTCGCTTGTCTGAGTCGTTTGAAACCGCATTAAGTTTAACCGCTGGCACCGCTAAAATTGCCTTTATGGACGAACCTGATCGTGAAGAATTAGTTTTTTCAGCCAACTTTGCTTGTTCAAAGTGTGGCTATAGCATGCAAGAACTCGAACCACGGCTGTTTTCATTCAATAATCCTGCTGGCGCTTGTAAAACATGTGATGGGTTAGGTAATCAACAATTCTTTGACGCTGCTCGGGTTATCACCAACCCTGAACTGAGTTTATCAGGTGGTGCAATACGTGGCTGGGACAAACGCAACTTTTACTATTTTCAAATGCTACAAGCGTTGTCAGACCATTATAAGTTTGCCCTAGATAAACCTTTTGAAAAATTATCCAAAAACGACCAAGACGTTATTCTCCGCGGTAGTGGCAAACAAGAGATTGAATTCAAATACATGAACGATCGTGGTGACGTGATCGTTCGCAAGCATCCTTTTGAAGGCATTATCAATAATATGGAACGCCGTTTTCGTGAAACGGAGTCAAATGCGGTTCGTGATGAATTATCAAAATATTTAAATAGCCAGCATTGTCCTGATTGTAATGGCAGTCGTTTACGCCTTGAGGCGCGAAATGTATTTATTGCGGATACGCCCTTAACTGCAATTGCCGAGCTTTCTATTTCTGACGCCCTAGCCTTTTTTGAAAACTTAAATTTATCAGGTCAAAAAGCACAAATTGCAGAAAAAATTCTTAAGGAAGTGTGTGAACGCTTAGGTTTCTTAGTTAACGTTGGCTTAAATTACCTGAATCTCTCACGTGCTGCTGGCACTTTATCTGGGGGTGAAGCGCAACGTATTCGTTTAGCAAGCCAAATAGGTGCTGGTTTAGTTGGCGTAATGTATGTGCTAGACGAACCATCAATTGGCTTACATCAACGCGATAATGAACGTTTGTTAAAAACCTTAATCCACTTACGTGATTTAGGTAACACAGTAATTGTGGTTGAACATGACGAAGACGCCATTCGTGCCGCCGATTATGTCATCGATATTGGCCCTGGGGCCGGTGTTCATGGGGGTGAAATTATTGCTCAAGGCGATGTAAATGATATTTTAGCCTGTGAGAATTCGCTAACCGGGCAATACCTTTCCGGCAGAGAGGCCATTGAAATACCGAAAGTTCGTGTTCCCTTTGATAAAAAGAATGTTATTGAACTTAAAGGAGCAACAGGTAATAACTTAAAAAATGTTGATTTAATCATTCCTAATGGTTTAATGACTTGTGTGACCGGCGTTTCGGGCTCTGGAAAATCAACCTTAATTAACGATACCCTATTTAAACTTGCTCACATTGCATTAAATGGCGCAACCACACAAGAACCTGCACCATACAAAGAAATTATTGGTTTAGATTTACTTGATAAAGTGATTGATATTGACCAAAGCCCGATTGGCAGAACGCCACGTTCAAATCCTGCAACCTATACCGGTATATTTACCGCTATTCGTGAAATTTTTGCTGCGACGCAAGAGTCACGTTCAAGAGGCTATAAGCCAGGCCGTTTTAGTTTTAACGTAAAAGGTGGACGTTGTGAAGCTTGTCAAGGTGACGGTTTAATCAAAGTTGAAATGCATTTCTTACCTGACGTTTACGTACCTTGTGATGCCTGTAAATCAAAGCGTTATAATCGTGAAACCTTAGAAGTAAAGTATAAAGGCAAGAGTATTCATGAAGTGCTTGATATGACTATTGAAGATGCTTTAACGTTTTTTGCGCCCATACCCGCTATTAACCGTAAATTACAAACACTAATGGATGTTGGCTTAAGTTATATTAAATTAGGTCAATCGGCGACTACCCTTTCGGGTGGTGAAGCACAACGTGTTAAATTATCGAAAGAGTTATCAAAGCGTGACACCGGTAAAACCCTCTATATTCTTGATGAACCAACAACCGGCTTGCATTTTCACGATATTAAACAATTGATGCATGTTATTCATCGTTTACGTGACCATGGCAATACCGTTGTAGTGATAGAACATAACCTAGACGTAATAAAAACAGCAGATTGGATTATTGATTTAGGGCCTGAAGGTGGTTCTGGTGGTGGCGAAATTCTAGTGTCGGGTACGCCTGAAGACGTTGCGAAACATAAAACATCGCACACGGCTAGATTTTTAAAGCCTTTACTCGATAAGCAATCAGCTAAAAAACGGAAATAAATCTTAACAAACAAAAAGGTGCGTTAACTTGGTATATTGCACCTTTTGTCGTTAAGATAGCGTTACTTAATAGACCATACTACTGACAACATAAATGACGGATCATCAAACTCAACCATCATGGCAAAACCCATTTATTTATCTGCTTGCTTTTTGTAGCGGCTTTTGCATTATGGGCATTGAACTTTTAGGTGGTAGAATTCTTGCGCCTTTTTTTGGCAGTAGTGTTCATATTTGGGGCAGTATAATTACCGTATTTATGTTGAGCCTATCCTTTGGTTATCTTGCTGGCGGTAAGTTGTCGACAAAAAATGCTTCTTTAAAAAAATATGGTTTAATTTTTGTATTAGCTGGCATTACCATTTTACCCGTTGCATTTTGGTCAACGGGCATTATGGAAATAATATTCCTCAATGTTGAAGACTCTCGCTATGGCTCTCTACTTGCCTGTGGCGCATTATTTTTCATACCCACCATTATTTTGGGTATGATATCTCCGTATTCAGTACGTTTATTAGTTACCGATAAAGATAGTAGTGGGCAAACAGCGGGCAAACTTTACTTTGTGTCTACCTTGGGCAGTGCTTTGGGTACGATAATCACTTCATTTTATTTTGTGCTGTTTTTTGAAGTAAACAACATCATTACGGTGTTTAGTTCAGTATTAGCGATACTCGGTATCTGCGCTATTTTATTAAATAAATCAGTCAAGCCACTTCACATTAATACAGCAGGTGTTGTTCATGAATAAATTATGCAGTTCAATAGTTATACTTGCTCTGGTATCTGCCGTTTTTTCGACGAATGTTTTTGCTGAAACTGTTCATCAAGAACGCTCTTTATACCGGAACATTTTGGTTGATGATCAAGGTGATTTACGTTGTTTAAAATTTAATGTTAAAACAAGTAAAACCAATCAAAGTTGTTTTTATAAAAGTGACCCGCACCGTTTAGTGTTTAATTATACCAAATTACTTTTTTCTGGATTGCTACTCATTGAAGAGCCCAAGAACATTCTTATTATTGGTTTGGGTGGCGGTACTATGTCAAACACCCTGCAGCAACTCTATCCGACCAGTAAAATTATCAATGTTGAAATAGACCCTGCTGTTGTCAAGGTCGCTCGAAAACACTTTGGCTTTTTCGAAAACCAACATGTTTCTTCTGTTATTCAAGATGGAAGGATTTTTATCAAACGTGCACTCATCAAAAAACAACAATACGATTGGATAATTCTTGATGCATTTAACGGTGACTACATACCTGAACATTTATTAACACAAGAGTTTTTACAGGAAACTAAAGATCTACTCAGTCCGAAGGGGATATTAAGTGCTAATACTTTTTCAGTGAGTGAGTTATATGCACATGAGTCAGCTACCTATAAAAAAGTGTTCGGCGACTTTTATAATGTACGGAACTATAAAAACACTAATCGCATTATTTTAGCCACTAAAAGCCAATTACCGAGCTTTGCATTAATAAATCAGCGAGCAAAAAAATTACAGAATCGTTTAACACCTTTCAATGTCGACTTATTAGAAGTAAGCCAACAAATGACGTCAACAAGCATAGAGCAAGACTGGTCAGAAGATACTAAGTTACTGACTGACCAGTTTTCACCAGCGAATTTATTGAATAATTAAACCTTTAATTCAAGATAAATCAGTAGGAAATCATGTTTATCACTTGCGATTTCCGCGTCGAGCAAATATGATGAGTTAATTAAAATTATATCAATAATAAATTGAAATAAATCAGTAGTTATTCATTATCTTCCATTTCGGTAATTTTTTGAATTTACGATTAACTTCTATTGTTTGGGAATATTAAACATGCGCTTGGCTTTACTCGCTCTTACCATAAGTTGTCTTTCATTAAGTTCGTTTACTCATGCTTTTGAAACCACTTCATCCAAAAGTACAACGGTTGAAAGTTTAGAAATTGAATTAAGTAATAAAGAAACTCAGTACAGTGCTTTTATCACTGCTTTAGATGATTTGAATGCACAAGTTACGGCAGAAGAAGATCGCTTAACCCGCTTACGTGCACAAGGTAAAGTATTACAAACGCTTCGCCAAGAAGCGTTGCTTAATATGAATGAGCAATATGAGTCGATGGTTGATAACCCAGAGCAAGATATTGCACAATCACAGAATGATTATCGTCAATCTATTATCAATCAAACACAAAATAAAAATGCCATTAAAGCAAGTATCACTAATTTGTCTGACGCTAAAACTGAACTAGCAAAAGCAAATATTGACCGTTTCACTCTTGCAAACAACCGTGAAGCTTTAATTGAAGAAATTCGTATTGCCCGAGTTAAGCGCTTACGTCGTGAATTTGAAAAACAAGATGAACTCGAAGTTTACCAAGTTGTTACCTGTGACACTCAAGAGACTCTTAATAAATGTATTACCCGTGGTAATCGTTTAGCCAAACAAAAAGCATCAAAAACATTTTTAGATAAATTGTTTAATGTTGCAACTGAATCAAGTTTGATTAATCAATACAAAAAAGATTCTGCTGCGCAAGTTCGCTTAGTAAAACATAAAGTTAAAGCGGGTGAGTTTAGTGGTCAAGGTAACTACGGCACAACTATTATTGTTGAAATGCAAGGCTCTTTACCAAATAACGAAGCCTGTGTGTTATTGAATATTTCTGCGCGTTATTGTGGTTATCAAGAAGGTCAACCGTCGAACCCTGTTGTTGATGAAACAGCAAACTCTCAGCAAACAGCTGGCCTTAGTGATGATACCTTAATGTATGAATTAACCGTTCGTTCTGATCAGTACGACGATGAAGTTTTTATTGATGGCGTAAGCTACGGCTCAACAAAACTTTCAGTGATGCTTTCAGCTGGTCATCATGATATTAATGTGACCAAGCCAGGTTACAGTGATTATCAACAACAGATTCGTTTATCAAAAAACACGCTCATTAAAGTAGAACTGTTAAAAGCGGCGATCAACCTAGCTAATGGTGAAAAAATTCAAGATATTTTACCTGGTGATGAATTAGGGCCAGAATTAATCGGTGTACCTGCTGGTCGTTTTCAAATGGGTGATATGAAAGGTGCTGGTTTAAGCAACGAGAAACCTGCTCGTGGCGAACAAATTTTAAAAGCATTCGCCATTGGCCAAAACCAAATCACGGTAGGTGACTTCAAGCGATTCGTTAAAGAAACAAATTACGTAACCGAAGCTGAAAGTACCAATGGCTGTGCTGCTTTTATTGACGGCGAACCAAAATATAATAGTGTATTAAACTGGCGCAACCCAGGTTTCAGCCAAGCAGATGATCATCCTGTTGTATGTGTTAGCGATATTGATAGTAAAGCTTATTTAACTTGGTTATCAAAGCAAACAGAACGTGAATATCGTTTACCTAATGAAATGGAGTGGGAATATGTTGCTCGCGCCGGTAGTGTAGAAAATTACTGGTGGGGTAATGACATTGGTAATGGTAAGGCGAATTGTGCCTATTGTGGTAGCAAATGGTCAAACCGTAGCACAGCGCCAGTAAAATCGTTTAGAGCCAATAAATTAGGTTTATATGACACAGTAGGTAATGTTTGGGAGCTAACGAATGGCGATAAAGTTGTTGCTCGTGGCGGTGCTTGGAACTTTGCCCCTAAATTAGCCCGTACTTCAGTACGTTTAGAGTTATCTTCAGGATTTCGTTCTAATTATTTAGGTTTTAGAGCATTACGCGAAAATTAGTCGCCAGCCTAAATAAATCCAAGGAGCTTAATCGCTCCTTTTTTTATACCTTAAATTCACCAGAGTTAAACTGGTTAAGACCTCAATTGATAAATAATTTATTTTCACAAGCATGAGTAACGACTGTGTTTTACTCAACAGCAGTTACTGCGGTGAACGCCCTTACTTTAAATAGCTGATGGTTTGATCTGTGACGCACTTAGAAAAACTTTTTTGCCTTTCTTCACGACTTAAAGATGAGATACTAGCAGTTACAATTGCCATTCTCTCTAATTTTTGTTGTTGTGGTAAACCTGATAATTGCTCAGAAAAACACCCCTGCAAACCGTAATTCAACGCGATGTCTGATTTTGTTTCCGCGCCCGCTAAACAAGTTATTAATTTTTCTGCCAGTAAATCACGATCCATATCCTCGACAAGCTCTTTCACCTGATAATTGGCATTACCGCTGTTTTTAGCTTTGTCACAAGCAAAAAACATATCAGCCACTGCAACGATAGGTATTAAACGTTCATGCTGGGCACTAAAACGCAATTTTAGCCACTTATCATGCTCAAGTTTGTCTGAGGTATTATCCTGTGAAGCACTCGCTATGCTTGATGATAAAATAAAAAAAACAAACAAAGCGTTTGTTGGTAACAGTATTTTCATAAAATTGCTCTATGGGTAAAGTATACGCTGCAATTTACCCTACTAATAAGTAAAAATACAACTATCGTTTTTATAATCAACCATAACTTCACCCAATGAAATATTCATGCTTTAATAAGAAAAAATCTATTTAAGTAAAATATTATGATGATTAAAAAGTTAGTTACCCTGTTATTCATTTTCATCACTAGTCTCTGTTTATCAAACGTAAGTTTTGCTGAGACATCAGCTGAAAAGAATGTATTACAAAATTTTGAGACGTTAATTTCTTCTCATAAAGGAAAAGTTATTTATTTAGATTTCTGGGCATCTTGGTGTGGTCCTTGTCGAAAATCATTCCCTTGGATGAACAACATACAAGATAAATATCAACAACAAGGCTTAGTTATCATCAGTGTAAACGTTGATAACAACAAAGCTCTAGCAGATAAATTTCTTGCTGAAATCCCCGCTAACTTTACAGTTTTTTATGACCCAAAAGGAAAAGTTGCTCGACAATTTAAGCTAAAAGGTATGCCAAGTAGCTACATAATAGACCGTTCAGGAAAGGTTGTTAGTCCGCATGTAGGCTTCTCTCAAAGCAAGAAAACAAAGTATGAACAAGAATTAATAGCGTTACTCAATACGGTTAACTAGAGCGTTTTTTTAAACGAAGTATGCCGCTGATAAATGATGAACTACTTCTGCCTTAAAAATCCGTTAGCTAATAAAAAATTGAGACCTAGCGTTTCTTATTTTTATACCTTAACCAGATATAAATTCCACTCACTGAAAGTAAAATAAGCATAAAAGCGACAATATCCATAAACCATACGCCGAGATTGCCAAATAGTCGTCCTGAGTGTGCATCAAGTATCACACGCTCCCAGTTCAAAAACTGTGACTGAAACTGCCTATTGGCAATGGTTAACTCATGCTTTGTTGCGGGAGTATTATTAACCCAAGTAGGTTCAATTAATGTATTAATCATTTGCCACTCAAAAAAGTCACTGTCTCCTTGATAGTAGCCTTGTGGTGTATTTAAGATGAGCCGTTCGTCTGTAACGCTAAATGCTGAGATTGGAATGGGTAAATCACTTGAACTGTCCATTTTATCAACAAGGGCGCCCTTTTCGGTAAAAATGACCAATTGCTTTGTGGTTACGACCAAGCGATAAGATTGAAAAGTGCTGATACCGATAATAGGGTTATCACTTTGAAATACCAACTTGTCGCCTAACCAAACAAGTTGGTCAGTGACTAACCATTCTTTTTGTTGATAAAAACGAACGTCCGTCGGTGGTTTAATACCATAATGATTCAGCAGCATAGTGTTGGTGATTGAATGCTGAGATAAAGAAAATGCGGTGGTGTGATTTAAGGCAACACCCGAAATAGAGAGAAAAATAAGAAAGAAAGCGGCAAAAATACCTAGTCGACGGTGCCATTTTCGTAAATGGCGAATAAGGCGATTACCGATTGCTTGTGCTGATTTATTCTTAATCATTGGGATGCGAATTAAACCTATCTAAATAAACTTATTACTGGCAAAAATATTAAGCTTTTACCTTTTTATTTAACCAAAGTGCCAACCGAGCAACTTTAGTAAGCGCTCGTACCGACATGGTTGCGCCTGTTATACCATCAATATGTTGATTAAGCATGTTTTCTTTGGTTAAAGATGCTGATTTAAATTGATTGGTAAAAAATTCATGTCGCACTTCGTCACCACGAGATTCGCGATAAGCCAGAACTTTAACATCGACAATTTGCTCATTGTTAATGTGCACTCCAATAGTAATAGGTTTTTCTTTTCCTATCTCTTCAAGTACCCACACCGTTTCACTCGCTTGTTGCCAATACTTTAAACGTAAACGGCTATACTCGTGGCTCATAATTTCACTGATGACGAGCTTGTCGTCTGCTGATAACCATAAAGCTTTAGATTTTGGCACTTCACCCTGAAAGGAGGTGCTAACAAACTGTTTTGAGGTTTGGTAAGTACCATTCGCTGATACTTTTGTCGCCACGCTAAATATGACGAGTAAAGTGAATATAATTTTAACCACATGTCACCTCTTATAATAAAAATATTTTAAAGCACAAAAGTGAATGGACATATAATGCCCATTCACTTCCTTGTGTACTATGGCCTAACGCAAATTTACATAAAGTAAGTAAAATTAAAACTGGTAGCCAAAACCTAAGTTAAAGCCTTTTGAGTCTTTCGAACCACCCAGTTCTTCATAATCAGCTTTTAATACAACATTTTCATGCAAGTAGTAGTTGATACCAACACTCGTAGATTCAACAGCATCAGAGCCGCTTTGCCCTGCTTCATTGTTGTATTCAGCATAACGAGCAAAAGCGCCAAGGTCTTCATTTAACATATATGAAGGTTCAATATACCAACCTGTTTGTTCGTCACGACCTAAAGCTTTGGCTTCATCACCGTCAATATTCCACGTTGCATACAAAGCGCGAACCGTGAAGTTATTAACTTGATAAATAGCATGGGCTTCAATTAATGTCGCAGCAGCATCGTCAACACCAGCAGCACTTTGAGTCAAATCTGTTTGATACTGAACAGTTGCCGCTAACTCTAACCCCGGAATAGCGGTATATTTAATACGACCAGTGTAGGCTAAGTTTTCAGCTGAAGCGTTAGAAACTTTTTGACGTCCGCCTCTGATTTTATAATCATTTCCTACATTTAAACCACTCGTTATAGCAGCATCAACGGCTAAGCCTGGTGCTAACTTAAAGTTCCCTGCAACACCGGCTTCCCACCAAGTGGCTGGGATAATATTTTTTTCAACGCCATTGCGCTCAACACCATAAAAGGTTGGCGGCTCATGCGTTTCATTAATAATACCTACAGGCACTAGAAACAAACCTGTTTTGGTTGTTATTGTATCGCTGTAGTCATACTCTACATAAGCTTGCTCTAGCTCAACTTCACCATCTTGCCCTTCGCCAGCAATACTGTGTTCTAATTCAAACTCAGAGAAAAAACGTAATTTGTTCGTAAACTCATGGCCAAAAAATAAAACAAAACGATGAAAATCAACTTTCGCGTCGGTGTTTTCATAGTTGTTATAATGCAACTCACCGTAGCCACCAATAGTTGTTTTAGCAAATGAGCTTGCCGTTGAGCTTGATTCAACTTGGTCAGCAGTTGCTTCAAGACGTTGCTCTGTTTCGTCTAAACGTTCTTCTAATTTTTTTAATACTTTTTGTTGCTGTGCAATAACTTTACGTAATTCTTCAGTATCGTTATTTGCAAGAACAGCCGAACTAGCAAATAAGCCAACAAGTGCCGAAGCAATTAAGGTTTTCTTCATCATGGGTGTCATGTCCGTCAAAGTTTGTAGAGAGATAATTTTAATTGAGGTGATGATACATACAAACAAACCTTAATGCAAACGATTATCATTAAGTCTTCTGTTTGTATTTGATGTAGATCAAAAGTCTCTGCGTAAAAACATTGCTGTTGGTCTTTTTGAGTAATGAACCATATGGCAAGCTTAAAAATAGTTTTTTAGTTAAGCAATGGCCATTGGCTTTTTTGAATAGGTAAAATATCTATTTCATTCAATTCACAATATAACGAATAATTAGTTAACACCTTTGTCAATATTTCATCAAATTCATTAGGTTTAAATATTATAATATTACGAGGTAGCTTAATTTCATTAGCGATTGCTTCAATATATGGAGCGGATAACACTAGGACGGGTTTTCCAGTAGAAGCAAACTCAAATATAGGTAAACAAACCGTCTCTTCTAAAGATGAGATAAATAAAATATCAGCTTTAAAGTAAAGGTTATTCATTTCTAGGCGACTTTGATTACCAATATATTCAAAAACTGAGTTGCTCTCATTTTTTTGTTGTACTGTCACCCAAATGGAGTCGAGCCTTATAAATTGACTCCAATTAATCCTGGAAAAAAATTGAAAGTTCTTCTGTGGTAAATTTATATATGCATAAGGTATGAGCGCCGTTAATGTATTTTTTTTAACTATTGGTAAAAGCTTAGGAGCCAAATGAACGCCAGGCCAACAAACTTGAGACTCACAATTTCCAAATAGTTCTGTAAATAAATTTTGAACATATTTCGTTTGAAAAACGAAACGGTTATTTCCTATCAAAAAATATCGAATGATAAACCTAAACATTTTAAATCTCAGGCTGCTTGAAGTTAATATTTTAAGTTGATGAAAATAAGTTACTCGCTGGCATAAAGGTATTATTAAATTAATATTAGAAAAAGAGAATACTGCTTGAGTTTTATACTTTAAGACATACCAGCCAATTAAAATAACAGAAAATAGCATGGTCATAATGCCCTTAGTTTCGATAAATATATGACTGTGTATATTGCAAGGTAAAACTAAAGAAGAAGGCCCGATAACAATTAAGTCTTCAGGGAAATCATAATCAGCAACAAATCTCTCAACTATTTGCTTTGCGCCACCTAATTTACATGACGTTGCGTTTACAAGGATCATTCCTGAATATCTTTTGTATGCCAAGGTGCGCAATCACTACGTTTATCCGTTAGCTGTCGAGTAAAGTAATCGACCCCGACTTTCGGTAACAATTGTCTATTAGCTATAGCTTTAATATTATTTGAATCTAAAGTTAAACAGACGTTTATAGCTTCAATTAATTTCTGTGGCGTAACTTCGTTTAAAACAACACCCTGAACATCTTTGGTCACAGCAACACAAGAGCCGGTTTTAGATGAACAAACGACAGGAGTTCCTTGTAATAAAGCTTCATTTACCACAACACCCCACCCCTCATCACCCGTATTTGGCAACATTAAACAACCGGCTTTACCAATAATTTCCATAACTTCAACTCTTGGTATATCAGAGATTAATTCGACAAATTCGAGCTTGTGCTTTTTTACGAACGTTTTTATTTCTGGCGATAATGGGCCGCTACCAATTATTTTCACTTTAATATTCTCATGGCGAATATTTTTACACATTTCTAAAATAGGATTTATACCCTTTATTTTCATCAACCGCCCAACAAAAACGATAAAAGAAGGCTTTTTTACACCATGATTTAAAATAGGAGGGGAAACAAAGTAACCAAACTCGCTCAATTTATCTTGAGAAAATCCAAGTGCTTGGAAATACTTAATACCATTAACACCGATGGCAAACACTTGTAATATTCTCTGCCTGCAGAGTAAGGCTAAATTTTTACGAACGAATAGTTTACATTTATTTCTGAATCCAATTAATGGAACAGCCTCAGAAATAACAGAGTTATTATTCCGGTACAAGCAAGATAAAAATAAGGCAAAGGAAAGCTTAGGATATGCCAAGAATCCTGAAAAACAATGCAAAATATCATTATCTTTTACATTAATAATTCGACAGATTGTAGTTAAACTTGGGGATACAATAATAGTAACATTTTCATTATATGTCGCGTGCCAGTTTTGCCCTATACGATTAGAGTCAATTCGAGACATAACGACTAATGTTACATCATGAACATTTGCAAGTTCAGACAGAAAATCACTTTGATGTGGACTTAAAATATTTTGCCAAAAAACAAATTTCATGGGTTTTCTCTATAAATATGTCGACTTAAATTCCCTAAGACCAACCATGCAAATATAGGCAGGGGATTACCAATATTTGAAATATACCCGTCACCCGCCGACATAGCGAGTATTGATATAAAAATCAAATAATTACATTTGTAATATTTGTTCCCCCCTCTCAGTAGATGAAACCCTCTATACGCCATATAAAACAAAGCAAAAATGAAAGCCCCCCCCCCTATAATTCCTGCAAAAGATAAAATATCTGTATACGCTAATTCGGCAGGATATCGCCCGCCCGTTTCGTTCCCTGATAGCCCTTGACCAAGCAGTGGTTTTTCAAAAAATAATGCAGAATGAATTTTAAAAATATTTTTACGCGCATCATCAACCTCCATTTTATATTCTCGTTGCTGAAAGTTCCCACCCTCGCTGAGATCAAGTGTATTAACTATGCTAAGAATAATACCTAACCCAATAAAAATTAAGAAAAAAAGCTTTACTTTTCTCTCGGAAATCAAGTAAACCAAAATACATATACCAATAGCTAACATAGCACCTCTACTCTGACTGAAAAGAAAGCACAATGCACAGCTCATGATGATACTAATGACTATCCAGCTTTTTAATTTTAGAACTCCGTCTAATAACGTAACACTATAAATAATAGCAATAACAGCAATAGATCCCATTCCATTAGGATTACCATAAATACCTTTAAAACGTGTTCCTAACCAACCGGTTGATGTGAATAAAAAAACTATACTTAACAAACAGACTCCAATAGCTAATATTCCTATAGCTTTAGACAAAATTTCATCTGATTGATTGTTGGTAACTGGCAAGGGTAAAACAAAACTCAGTAAGAACAATACAGCATATCCAAGTAAATATTGGATACCAATAAAGTCTACATAGGGTGAAGTTAAGGTAGAATATGCTGTAACAATTAAAAATATACTACAACACCAAGCCGTAAGATTATTAGCGACTAAAACATTAGTATTACGTACAATAAGCATGAAAGGTACTAAACTTAAAAATAGAGGCCACTTTAACAGATTAGCAATGCCAGTAATTGGAATTTGTTTATCCCAAAGACCAATTGAAAAACAACAAAGTACCAATAAATAGAGTAATAAAAATATATTTAACCTAGCACTCATATGTTAATTATTTTGGCCGGTACGCCACCAACGAGAGTTTTGTCACCTATATTTCCGGCAACTAATGCTCCGGCAGCAACCGTAGCCTGTTCACCAACAACAGCTCCTGCGATAACAGTTACAGAAGCTCCAAGCCAACTACCGTTTTTTATTATAATAGGTTTAGCAATGCCATCTCCAGCAGCTTTTTTTTCTTTTCCTTTCTCGTGAGTACCATTCACAATGGTGACATTGCTCGATATGTCTACATTGTTTCCTATAACGATTTCACTGCCCCCCATCAATATTAAGCTTTGATGACCAATAAAAGTATTATCTCCAATGACTAACTTACCAGTACCCCATATATTACTACTCGAGATAATTCTCACATTTTTGCCAATTATGACACCTGCCCACCAATATAACCTAGATTTCAATGAAAAAAACCTAGTGGGAGGTAAAATAGAACAAAAGTGATTAACTATATATAATTTAGTAGGATGCAGCATGATTAACCTTATTCACAAACCAAAATGATATTATAAACTTGATAATGTAAGCAATAAGTCGCGCTGCCGCAATACCAGCAGCTCCATAATCTATAAGGCTATAAGACAATACTATAAATATTAAAGAAAAAGATATGGTATAGCCCAAATGGGTTTTTGCCATTCCTAGACCAACCATATAGTGCTCAACTTGGCTTGACAAAGCCATCACGACAAGGGTCATTAAACATAAATTTAACACGGTGGTATATTCTTGATAATGGTCCCCATAAAGTCCAAGTAAAAAATGGGAAAAAAACATCATGATTAATGAAAGAATGAGTGCTATCAAACCATTAAACAGTAAAGATTTTTTTAATAATTCATGACTTTTCGAAGCTTGACCTGCGGTATAGGACATCAATACTTGCGCGCAAATACTTGGTAATAAAAATAAGAGACCTAGCCATTGATTAGAAACATTAAAGGCCGCCACTTCTACTAAATTATGACTTGCTAACAATGAAAAACAAAACCACGTAGATCCCGTAAATGCAATACTAGCCATTAAATTTGGCCAAGCAAAACCCATTATCTCCTTGAAAGATTTACTCTTACTTACAGCCCCATCCATTTTTGGGATCTTATTAATCGCTTTATAAATAAAAACTCGATTAAAAATCGTCGTTAATAACGCAGTAATAAACAAACTAATTAAATAACCTTTAATTAGCCATTGTGAAACCAGAATGTAGGCAATAGGAACCGAAGTCACACCGGCTAAAACATTTGTTATGGCTAAACTTTTAAATCTTTTAACTCCTGACAGTACTCCGAATTGGACTTGATTAACGGCTGTAAAAATAACGATGGGCACTAACAGCCATATAATGAAGGTTTGCTCTTGCTCTAGTTGTAAAATTGAAAGGATTTTTTGATGATATATGACAGCGATCATAATTGATAAAACGCTAAATATAGAGACTAAAAATGTGAGCTTTTTTATAATAAGAGCAACTGAGTCACGACCATTACTGAGTGCTTTTGCAGTAAATCTAATTGCTGTAACTGATAGTCCCATAGATGAGAAGATCACTATTAATGCAATAGTTTGATAAAGATAAGATACACGCCCAAAATCTTCTGGACTCATCGCTCTAGCAGTGAGGATAGATATTATAAATATACTTCCTTTCGAAATTACATTACCAATTAGGCTCCAAATTATGTCGTTAGCAAATTGTTTTATTCTAATCACTTTTGGGCTCTATATTTCCTAATTAATGCAAAATATCATGGAATTAACGGCTAGAATAGTTAAATCAGTAAAAATAATATTAGTTGTTTTACATATTGCTCCAAGGCAAAATGAAAGATTAAAAATAATAACAAAGTATATGTATGAAACAAATACTCCAAAATATGGGCAGTGGCGAAACTTCCATTATCACAGCACCAGATCCACAAGAAAAACCAGGCCATTTGCTCATTTCTTCAACGGTAAGTCTTATTTCCGTGGGAACAGAGAGAATGCTGGTTGATTTTGGTAAAGCTTCCTTAATCGAAAAGGCTCGAAAGCAGCCTGAAAAAGTAAAAATGGTGCTAGATAAAGTAAAAACAGATGGCTTAATGACAACTGTTGATGCCGTAAAATCGAAACTTGCTCAGCCATTGCCTTTGGGTTACTGCCATGTAGGTAAAGCGCTTAATATTGGCAATGGAATCTCTGATTTTTGTGAAGGTGACCGAATAGTATCTAACGGTCCACACGCAGATTTAGTTTGTATTGCAAAAAACCTCTGTGCAAAAATTCCTGATAATGTTGATGATGAAAGCGCCGTTTTTACGGTTTTAGCCTCTATTGGTTTACAAGGTATTCGATTAACAAATCCAACCTTGGGTGAATCTGTTGTTGTGATAGGTGCTGGTTTAATTGGTTTATTAACCATTCAATTATTAATTGCTAATGGTTGTAGAGTACTCGCTGTCGATTTTGATGAAAACAAGTTAGAGCTGGCAAAAGGTTTTGGCGCTCAAGTCTGTAATCCATCAAAGGGAGAAGACCCCGTTACGAATGGTATGGCGTTTAGTCGCGGAAATGGGGTTGATGCCGTTATTATCACTGCGTCAACAACGTCAAGTGATCCAGTATCTCAAGCAGCCAATATGTCAAGGCAACGAGGCCGAATTGTATTAGTAGGCGTTACAGGCTTAGAACTAAATCGTAGTGAATTTTACGAAAAAGAATTAAGCTTTCAAGTGTCATGTTCTTATGGACCTGGTCGATATGATGATGCTTATGAAAAACAAGGTAATGACTATCCCTTAGGTTTTGTTCGATGGACAGAACAACGTAATTTCATTGCCATTTTAGATATGATGTCTTTGGGTAAAATTGATGTAAAACCACTGATAAGTCATCGATTTTTATTTGATGATGCATTATCTGCCTATGAAACACTCACCGATAATAAACAAGCTTTAGGCATTTTACTTAAGTATCCCCAACAGGAAAATATTACCTTAGCACCTAATCTTGAGATAAATGAAAATCACTCTTTTGATCCACAATCGGCGATTGTTGGTTTTGTCGGAGCGGGTAATTACGCATCGCGTATTTTAATTCCGGCGTTTAAAAAAGCAAATGCCCAGCTACATACATTGTCTACGTCTGGCGGCGTTAACAGTGTTATTCACGGTAAAGATAATGGATTTCATCAGGCTACAACAGACACCACAGCTATGATTGAAAATGATGTCATCAATACTATTGCTATTGTGACTCAACACCATACCCACGCTCAGTTTGTTAGCCAAGCAATAGAAAATGATAAAAATGTTTTTGTCGAAAAACCTCTCGCCATTAATCAAGAACAACTCGATCAAGTAAAAGCAGCCTATAAAAAACATGTGAGTACTTACACAAAACATGTAATGGTGGGCTTTAATCGACGTTTCGCACCACAAATAGTAAAAATGAAAGCATTACTCCGCCCTATATCACAGCCAAAGTCATTGATTATGACCATGAATGCAGGCGCAATTCCTAAAGATCATTGGACGCAAGATATTGAGCGTGGTGGTGGACGAATTATTGGTGAAGCATGTCACTTTATCGACCTTATGCGTTTTTTAGTAGGGCATAAAATTACGTCGGTACAAGCAAGAAGAATTGGCAGTAATGACTCAATAGATATTTGTGAAGATAAAGCAGCCATCATTCTAGGATTTGAAGATGGTTCGTTTGGCACGATCCACTATTTAGCTAACGGTTCAAATTCATTTCCAAAAGAACGTATTGAAGTTTTCGCTGATGGTAAAGTGTTACAACTGGATAATTTTCGAAAACTGAAAGCTTTTGGCTTCAAAGGTTTTAAAAAATTAAATTTATGGCAACAAGACAAAGGGCAAAATGCTTGTGCCGCAGCCTTTATTGACGCTATAAATACGGGTAAAGAATCACCAATTCCTATTGAAGAAATATTCGAAGTAGCACAAGTGAGCATTGATATCGCAGATCAGTTAAGGAAGCAGAGTTAACTCTGGCAATGAAAATTATTGAAAAGATTATCACCTATAAGCGTCTCGGCATCAGCAACATGTTTCATGTTGCTGTTTATCGGCTTGCCATAAAACTAGGTTACTTTCAAAAAAAGTTACCGATAAATAATCAATTCAAAAATAAGCCTTCAGCTACCTTTTTTACCGAAGAGGCAGTGAGATTAGACAGTAAAAAAATCACACCGGTAACGTTAAAGGCCTTTGGTTGGTTAAATGTTGATACCTCTCAACCTCCTAATTGGCTTAAAGCGATTGATAAAGAAGTTATTGTCAAAAATAATGCTATGCATTGGAGTCAACTTAATGATTTTGACTTAGCGGTTGGCGATATTAAAACCGTATGGGAATTATCGCGCTTTAATTGGTTATTCAGTTTCTCACTCAGCTACATTAAAACCAATAAACTTGAGCACATCGACACGCTAAACCATTGGTTAAATGATTGGAGTTTTCATAATCCCATCAATCAAGGCGTTAATTGGAAGTGTGGTCAAGAGGCTTCAATTAGAGTGATGCATTTAGCCACAACCGCTTATCTACTCAACCAAGAGAAAAAGATTACCACAGATTTAGCCGACTTTTTATATGCCCATTTACTTCGTATTGCTCCTACTATTCGCTATGCTATGGCACAAGATAATAATCATGGCACTAGTGAAGCAGCCGCTTTGTATATCGGCAGTGTAATGCTTGAGAAGCACGTTAAGTATCAAAAAAACACAGCCATAAAACAATGGGGAAAAACAGGTAAATATTGGTTAACAAACAGAGCTAAAAAACTTATTGAGAACGATGGCGCATTTAGCCAAAATTCCGTGAATTATCATCGTTTAATGTTAGACACTTTATCGTTAGCCGAGTTTTTCAGGCAACAATTTAACCAAGCAGAATTTAGTAGTAACTATTACAAAAAAATCGATAAAGCTATTGATTGGCTACAGGCGACAGTATCAAAAACTTCAGGAAAAACGCCGATATTAGGTTTAAATGACGGTGCTCAATTATTGCCAGTAACACCTTGTAACTATGTTGATTATCGCCCTTGCGTTCAGTGGGCATCGTCCTTATTTCGATCAAAGATTATTTATGATAAAAGCCATCCTTTGAATCAATTGAGGATACTTTTACCTACAAACAATAAAGTTCACAAAAGTACCGTACCTTCAGCAACAAATGCATTAAATACAAGTTACCAACTATTACAAAATGAGCATGCTCGCTGCTACATGAGAACGCCCAACACGAAATTTCGTCCTGCTTGTTGTGATGCGCTTCATCTTGATGTTTGGATAGATGATGAAAATATTTTATTAGGTACGGGCAGCTATAGTTATAATTGTGAGCCTAAATTACAAGCTTATTTTACCAGTGTGAGATCACACAATACGGTCCAGTTTGATCAGCATGAACAAATGCCAAAGTTATCACGATTCTTATATAATCAGTGGATTGATAGTGAAGTTACCAAAAAAAGTGAGCATCACTTATGTGCTCAATATGCCAATCGTCTTGGGCATGTTCATAAACGTGAAGTTTATTTATTAGCAAAGAGCCTATACATCACTGATTCAATTGATGGAGTCAAAGATCAAGCTACTTTACGTTGGCACTTACCTAATAAAGATTGGCGACAAAGTGGTAATAAAATAATATCAGAACAATTAACCATTGAAATATCGGCTGATACTTCAATAAAGCAAATAGCACTTGTTGAAGGCTATCAGTCAATATACTATTTGAAAAAAAATAAAATCCCTGTCATAGAGATCACTCTTTCTCAATCGGGAACAGTCACTACATTACTGAGTTGGTCTTAATGAAAATATTATACTTTCATCAACATTTTTCTACACCTCAAGGAGCAACGGGTATTCGCTCCTATGAAATGGCCAAAAGGCTCATTAAGAAAGGTCATGATGTGACCATGGTTTGCGGTTCATACAGTGGAGGTAATACCGGATTATCAACAACATTTACCAATGGTCAACGTAGTGGTAATGTCGATGGTATTCATGTCATTGAGTTCTCATTAGATTACTCAAATAGCCAAACTTTTTTACAGCGTACTTTGGCTTTTTCAAAATTTGCTTATAAAAGTATTAAGTTATCATTAACCCTTGAGTATGATGTAGTATTTGCGACGACTACGCCGCTAACAGCAGCTCTACCGGGTATATTTGCAAGATGGTTGCGAAGAAAACATTTTATATTTGAAGTCAGAGATCTATGGCCAGAACTCCCTAAAGAAATGGGTGTGATTAAAAACCCAATTATCTTAGGCTTATTGTCGATTCTTGAATGGGTTGCTTATAAAAGTGCGCATGGACATATTGGTTTATCACCAGGGATTGTTACAGGTATTGCCCGTCATTTACCCAAAGACAGCAAAATAGCGAATATTCCTAATGGCTGTGATTTAGGGATTTTTTCAGCGGTAGGTGATCATTGGCAACCTATAAATATTCAAGATGATGATTTTGTCGCTATTTTCACCGGTACACACGGCCAGGCAAACGGCTTAGAAAATATTCTCGCAGCGGCTAAAGTGCTGCAAGAAAAAAATATCAATAATATTAAAATTATACTGATTGGGCAAGGGAAGCTAAAACCAGTTTTACAAGCTCAAGCAACAAGCCAACAATTAAATAATGTCATTTTTTTAGATCCTGTAAACAAAGAAAAGTTAGCCCAACTTATGACAAGAGCTAATGTTGGCTTGCAGCTTCTCGCTAATATTCCTGCCTTTTATTATGGAACCTCTCCAAATAAATTCTTTGATTATATTGCCGCTGGATTACCTGTTATCAACAATTATCCTGGTTGGTTAGCTGAATTAATAACACAATATCAATGTGGAGTAGCTGTACCTGCAGATGATAACAATGCTTTAGCCCAAGCACTCATTGATTTAAATTTAGCGAGAGATAAGCTTCCTGATATGTCAGGAAATGCTTTAAGGTTAGCGAGAGAAAAATTTGACCGTCAAATTCTGTCTGATAAATTCGTTCAGTATATTGAAGAGAGTTACCATCAACATGATTAAACGCTTATTCGACATACTAATTTCTACAATCGCGCTTGTCATACTCTCTCCTGTCATCTGGCTGCTCAGTAGTAAAGTAGCAAAAAACTTAGGTAAGCCGTTATTATTCAAGCAGAAACGTCCCGGTTTACATGGCAAAATATTTAAAATGATTAAATTTCGTTCAATGCGTGATGCTAATGATCTACATGGAACTCCTTTAGCTGATAGTGAACGGCTACCTCCTTTTGGTGAAAAGTTACGAAACTCAAGCCTAGATGAATTACCCGGCTTATGGTGCGTACTAAAAGGTGATATGAGTCTAGTAGGCCCACGACCTTTGTTGATTGAGTATTTACCATTATATTCTCCAGAGCAAGCTCGTCGACATGATGTAAAACCGGGCATAACCGGTTGGGCACAAGTTAATGGTCGCAATGCTATAAGCTGGGAAAAAAAATTCCAACTCGATGTATGGTATGTTGACAATCAGTCTTTTTGGTTAGATATAAAGATCCTCTTACTTACCGTTAAAAAAGTTTTTGCACGTAGTGATATTAATGCCGCAGGTGAAGCTACCATGGCAAAGTTTACAGGAGATAACTCATGAAAAAATTGATCATTATAGGTGCTGGAGGACATGGACGTGTTGTTGCAGACTGTGCTCAACAATTGGGTAAATATAGCAAAATATTTTTTTTAGATGACTGTTTCAATGAAAAAAAAGAAAATAGCGAATGGACCGTTATTGGGTTAGTTAAAGATTTTCCACAATATATTGATGAAGCAGATTTTGTTGTCGCTTTTGGTAATAACCGTTTACGTAAAGATATTTTGATGCAGCTTAAAAAGGAAAAAGCTAGTATTGTTTCTCTTATACACCCTTCAGCAGTAGTGAGTCCTCACACTTTTATTGGTAAAGGTGTGGTTGTATTTGCTAATGCAGTTATAAATATCGGCGCAACCATTGCTGATGGCTGTATAATTAATACCGCAGCTACCGTAGATCACGATTGTGAGCTTCATCAATGCGTACATGTTTCACCCGGCGTTAACATAGCTGGAGGAGTTCATATAGCGCAACTGTCTTGGATAGGCATTGGCAGTACTATCGTCGAATACATTACTCTCGCAGATAATACACAAGTTGGTGCTGGCGCTGTAGTTACCCAATCAACACAAGCCAACTCACTCTATTTAGGTATACCTGCAAAACGTGTACGCTCTTTAACCAAAATTTAATAGGATATTCCGTGCTAAATACACCCTTTTCTCCGTGGCCAAGTTTTACTGAACAAGAAATTGACGCAGTCAGTACTGTTCTTCGTTCTAACAAAGTCAATTACTGGACAGGGCAAGAAGGTAAAGCTTTCGAGAAAGAGTTTGCTCAGTTCTGTGACAGTAAATATGCAGTAGCCGTTGCCAATGGTACCCTTGCTCTAGATTTAGCTCTTAAAGTATCGGATATTAAAGCAGGTGACGAAGTCATTGTAACCTCCCGTACATTTATAGCTTCAATAAGTAGCATAATAAATGCAGGTGCTACCCCCATTTTCGCTGACGTAGAGCTCGATAGCCAAAATATAAGTGCCCGAACTATTGCCGAAGTAATCAGTAATAAAACCAAAGCAATTATATGTGTTCATTTAGCGGGTTGGCCATGCGAAATGGATGAAATAATGCATTTAGCAGAGCAATATAATTTATCTGTTATTGAAGATTGTGCACAAGCTCATGGAACCACCTACAAAGGTAAGCCTGTAGGGAGTATTGGTCATATAGGAGCGTGGTCTTTTTGCCAAGACAAAATAATGACCACGGGCGGCGAAGGTGGCATGCTTACTACTAACAATGAGCAACTTTGGCGAAAAGCTTGGGCCTATAAAGATCATGGAAAATCTTATGCTGCGGTATATGAAACGGAACACCCAGCAGGATTTCGTTGGTTGCATGAATCATTTGGTACTAATTGGCGCTTAACTGAAATGCAATCAGCAATTGGCAGAATTCAATTAACACGGATGCCAGAATGGCAAAAAAAACGAACAGATAATGCTAATAGAATTCGTACTACATGCCAAAAATATAATTGGCTGGTCGTTCCAAAAGTTCCTCAGTATATAGAACATGCCTACTATAAATGTTATGTACAAATAGACATGGATAAGCTCCCTTCTCATTATTCCCGTGATAAAATAATTGATGCAATCGTAAGTAAGGGGGTTCCTTGCTTCTCAGGAAGTTGTTCAGAGGTTTACAAAGAAAAAGCGTTTGACAAAACTCAGTTTAAGCCTCTTCAACCTCTGAAGAATGCTCAGCTACTTGGGGAAAACAGCCTTATGTTTTTAGTTCATCCATCATTAACACGCAAAGAAATCGATAAAACATGCCATACACTTACTTCCGTATTTGACAAAATCGAACAAATGACCAAATAAATGTGTTAATAGTTAATGACAATTGTAATAAAACTTGTAGAATATTTATTAATCCTTGAGATTATAATAAATAATAAAAATGTGTTCTAAGGTGTAGTTGTAATGGTAAGAAGAATTGATTTAATTCCTGGGCCTCTTAAGTTGATGATCGTATTAGCCTATGATTTATTTGCCATATGCTCGGCGTTTTTTCTTTCCTACTTTATTCGCGTTGGCTTTGAAGGTATTCATATTTCTTGGTCTGAAATGGCTGTATTTTCCACTGTTACACTTTGCACATTAGTTTTATTTTATACATTTGATATGTATAGCTCTATTGTTAGGTATTTTAACGCTAAAGCTTTTTTAAAAGTGCAAAGTTTACTGATAGTAACGACCGTAATATTCTATCTTTCTGGGATTGTTTTTGGTGCTTTTGTCCCTCGTTCTGTTCCCATAGTTTTCTTAGTTTTAACCAGTGTAATGATTCCAGGTGCAAGAGCATTGGTCGGTATTATTGTTCACGAAAAGTGGTTCAATGAGCGCGAGGGAGTCGTTATTTATGGAGCGAGTAATGCAGGGAGACAATTAGTTCATACCTTATCATTAGGTAATAAATATCAGCCACTCGCATTTATTGATGAAAAGAAACGTTATCAAGGGCGTACGGTATTAGGACTAAAAATCTTTCCTCATTTTAAAGTTAATCATCTTATAAGAAAGTATGGCCAATTCAAGGTGCTGATTGCTATTCCTCAAGTCGATCCCATTAGGCTAAAGCAAATTGTTTCATCACTTGAGCCTTATGCACTTGAACTTTTAATTGTACCGAGTATGTCTGATATTGTATCTGGTAAAAGAACCATTGATGAATTTCGTGAGGTCTCTGTTGATGAATTATTGGGTAGAAAAGCGGTAGAGCCTATACCAGAACTGTTATCGGCTAATATCAATGATAAAATTGTCATGGTTTCAGGTGCAGGCGGTTCAATAGGCAAAGAGTTATGTAGACAAATTGCTCATCATAAACCCAGAAAGCTTATTTTACTTGATGTTTCAGAAGCTTTTCTTTACGAAATACACCAAGAATTAACTGAATTCTTATCAGAAACTCGAAATGATTTAATAGTAGAACCACTCATTGGTAATGTACAAAATGGTATGTTGATGAAACATATTTTTCATAAATACCAAGTACAAACAATTTATCATGCTGCTGCATACAAACATGTTCCTATGGTTGAACATAATGTTATTGCCGGTGTCACTAATAATGTATTGGGTACCAGTGAAATAGCACAGGCGGCTATTTTTTGTGAAGTTGAGACCTTTGTACTCATTTCTACTGACAAAGCGGTACGTCCGACCAATGTAATGGGGGCAACAAAGCGTTTAGCTGAATTGGTTTTACAAGCCCTAGCGAAGCAAAATCACAGTACGCGATTTGTAATGGTAAGATTTGGTAATGTACTAGGTTCATCTGGATCCGTTGTTCCTTTGTTTAAAAAGCAAATAAAGAAAGGTGGTCCAATTACTATAACCCACCCTGATATCATTCGTTATTTTATGACTATCCCCGAAGCCGCACAATTAGTTTTGCAAGCCGGTGCTATGGGCTCTGGTGGAGATGTCTTTGTTTTAGACATGGGTAAACCTGTTAAGATAATAGACTTAGCTTATAAGATGACCCATTTGATGGGGTTAACCATTAAAGATCAACTAAACCCAAACGGTGATATAGAAATAAAATTTAGCGGATTAAGACCTGGTGAAAAGCTCTATGAGGAGTTACTGATTGATGACAATGCTAAGAAGACCCAACATAAACGTATCCTTAGCGCCAATGAACGTTCTCTGCCATGGAATGAGGTAAAGAAGATTATTTCTGACCTCAACGATGCTATGCGCCAAGAAGATGTACCAAAAATAAAGCAAATACTCATTGAAGCACATTTAGGTTATCAACCTAATCCAAGTAGTATTTTGAAACCTAAAAATAAAGCTGATCTAATTACTGATCAAGAGCTTGAGTCTTCAATTTGCAACGCCGTTCAATCATGATATTTATTTAACTAATATCAGCCAAGCCATAGCATAATCGGGTAACTGATTATTGGCTTGGTAATAGTCATCCCACCCTTTATAGCTATCAACTAACATATCTAATTGGAATAAATTATCGTCAAAAGCGCCACCCTGATCAGCTAATACGCCTATACGTGAGATATTCACATTATTACGCTCATAACTAACCATAAAGAGTTTCCCCAAGCCTAATTGCTTTACATTGCCCGCAAAAGTTACTTGAGATTTTATGGCTATTTTATTCTCTTGTTTTTGACCATAGCCCATTATGCTAGGCACTTCGATAAAGTACCAGTATCGTGCTTGTTCTCTTTTACCTAGTGCATAATCATAGTCAACACCATTATTACGGTGGACATTAAAATAGCGAGTTTCCCCCCCTACATTTACGACACCCGTACCTTGAAGTAAAACATCATGAAGTGCTTCTTCAGTTAACCAAATTAGAGGCTTAACTGATTTATTATCTAACAAAGCACCTGCCATAACTTCTTGACGACTATATGTATATCGGATGAGTTCATCTTTTATATTTTCAGCTTGATCTAAAGAGAGACTATCTTCGTCAGAGGGTAAAGCATACAAAGCATGAGCGTATTTTACGGTTTTAATCGCACTTGCGTCTAATAGCTTCGTATAGTATTTGGTAAGAAAAATCTTATCTTTGGGGATATCATTTAATAATCTACTTTTAACAGCATTGGTACTCTTCGCTGCAATAGTATCTGCTGTTTTTTTATCAGGGAGCCAACGATAAAAATCAAAATTTTGTTTTATAAACTTTATATCGTGTAAACGGCTATTTCGCTTTGCCCGCACATCTTCGCGATAAGTTTTACAGATGAACGCTAACGTTTTTTTAATATTTTTCATGCTAATTTTATTAACGAATACAGTGCCAGGGTGAACAGCAAATTTATCATCAGTGAAGTTTTGTAAATAATATTGCGTATTTTCGGATACCTCACATAGTTCGCTAGCTTTGAAATCAACTAACTGATTAATTAAAGGAGATCGTTCGAGAGCAAACTCAAATGCACTTAATGAGAATGAACAAAGTAATATAGAAAAAAATATATAGATTAAATAACGCATCAATGTTGCCTGTTAAAACTTTTCGATATTGTAACTTTTAGGCTAAGAAAAGATATGACTTTATTATGTTGAAGATAGCAAAACCCTCTTTTGATATAGGCTTTACTCAACATAAGCCACACGACCAGCGGCGCGCCTGTAATCCTGTACGTAATTTCGGTGATTTTTGTGTTTTTAAATCCCAGAAAGCAAAAAGCCCGATTCTTACGAATCGGGCTTCTCTTAATAGGCGCCTAGCAATGTCCTACTCTCACATGGGAACTCCCACACTACCATC
>NZ_JACGUZ010000057.1:0-24239 GCF_014076955.1 Colwellia sp. Bg11-12 | reverse complement strand
ACCACTTTGCCGCCAATCACTAAACAACGAATGTCTGCACCGCCCGCTTCTTTAATAAACTCTTGAACCAAAATGTTTGCATTTAAGCCCATGAACGCTTCAATAATCGCTTCTGCTGATTTAGCCGTATCAGCCAAAACCACTCCAATGCCTTGAGTGCCTTCAAGTAACTTAATAACAACAGGGGCGCCCCCTACATTTTTAATCAAATCTTTTGCGTTATCAGGCTTACTCGCAAAACCCGTGCGCGGCAGACCCAAACCTTTACGTGACAATAATTGTAATGAACGTAATTTGTCGCGTGAACGACTGATAGCCACTGACTCGTTAATATTGAACGTGCCCATCATTTCAAATTGTCTTGCCACAGCCGTACCGTAAAAGGTCACCGAAGCGCCAATACGCGGGATTATTGCATCATATTTAGGTAGCTCTTTACCGTGATAACGTACGGACGAGCGACTACTGGTGATATCCATGTAGCAATGTAGCGTGTCAATAATATCAACTTCATGTCCCATCGCTTCGCCCGCTTCTTTTAAGCGGCGTGTCGAGTAAAGTTTTTTGTTTCTAGATAAGATAGCAATTTTCATAATAAATCTTTGGATGATCACTCTTAATTTAATCATAAAAAGTGAGTTAATAAGTAGAATCAAGTGTATAGTCAGTTTATTAAATAATATAGCGCTATATTTTGATGGGTTTAATCAAATAAATTGATTAAATAACTTCAGGGGTTTATATGAAAATTGAACTATTAAAAACATTTCTCGAAGTAAGTCGAACATTACATTTTAGAATAGCTTCTGAAAATTTATTCATTACACAATCGGCGGTAAGTGCAAGAATTAAGTTATTAGAAGGTGATTTAGGTGTGTTGCTATTTGATCGCACTCAAAAACATTTAAAATTAACCCCCGAAGGTAATCGATTAATAAAACATGCGAATGAACTCTTGTTTATGTGGCAAAAAACCAAACAAGATGTCGGTGTAGCCGACAGCGACACTCATCAGCTAGTTGTTGGCTCTATGATGTCGATATGGGATATTGTTTTACAAGATTGGTTAAAAAAAATTCATCGTAATCTTGATGATGTTAGTTTATTGACCAACACATACTCACCATTAGAGTTGAGGAAAAGTTTGCTCAGTCGAGTAGTCGATATTGCTTTTTTATTTGAGCCTCCTTTTGTAAAAGATTTAATTACTGAAAAAGTGGCTACGGTTCCTTTACATCTGGTGACCACAGAGCCAAATGACATGGCAGAGACACTTTTATTAGACAACCATATTATGGTTGATTATGGAGAGTCGGTGAATGCACGCCACTTACGAGAATTCCAAGATGCGCCACCTGCAAGGCACTATATGAGCCAACCAAGAATAGCGCTAAACTTTTTATTAGACGCTGGAGGGAGCGCCTACCTGCCAAGACAAATGACTTTTGAGTATATCGAAAAAAACAAACTCTATATTGTCGAAAAGGCGCCAGTATACTCACGAGAGATATTTGCCGCTTACTTAGCTAAAAGCCAAAAGACAGACCTCATTGAACAAACCATTCAATTATTTCCGTCTGTGGTAATATAAACGTAATGTCAATGTTAATTTTAATGTTAATGTGGTAACTTTTAGTTGCTATATGAAAATTTTTAATAGGAAATGTTATGCCGTTGTCAAATGATGTGCTTGTTAGAAATAATGTTAAGTTGATTGGAAAAGGCGAAAAAACACTTTTTCTTGCTCATGGCTTTGGTTGTGATCAAAACATGTGGCGATTTTTAACGCCTAAGCTATTGAGTCAATTTACCATTGTATTATTTGACTATGTCGGCTCTGGTGGTTCAGATATATCACAATACAACAAAAAACGTTATAGTCAACTTGAGGGGTATGCCGAAGATATTATTGAAATAGCTGAAGTACTGCAGCTATCCGATGCAATCTTTATCGGGCATTCAGTAAGCAGTATTATTGGTGCGATTGCCGCTACTCAAAGGCCTGATTTTTTTTCTAAACTTATCATGATATGCCCTTCTCCTTGCTTTCTAAACTTTCCTCCTGAATACTTGGGTGGCTTTGAAAAAGAAGATCTACTCGAGCTATTAAGCCTGATGGATAAAAACTATATTGGTTGGGCTGATTATTTAGCCCCATTGGTGATAGGAAATGATAATTCAACGGATTTAATAGGAGAGTTAACGGGAAGTTTTTGCTCTACCGACCCTGTTATAGCGAAGAATTTTGCTGAGGCAACATTTTTATCTGATTATCGCCATATTTTACAAGAAATAAAGCAACCTTCATTAATTTTTCAAAGTAAAAATGATGCCTTGGCTGCCACGACTGTGGGTGAGTTTATTCATAGCCAAATAAAAGATAGTCAACTGGAAGTGGTTCTGGCTGACGGACATTGTTTACATATGACGCATCCGAACGAAATTGTCGACTTAATAATAGAATACGCAAAAAATGACCACAACACGCAAAAGTAAAGCACAAAGTAACATGCAAAATTATTCGCTGGATAGTTTTCCTTGCGGTGCTTTAGTCACTAATTCGTCAAGAGTTATTACCTATGTTAATGCATATTTTACCACTGAACTATTCTGGCAACCAGAAGCGCTTATCGGTAAAAGTACAGATGTGATTTTCACAAAATCATCAAAAATATTTTTTCAAAGTTATCTCATTCCAACACTTTTACATGAAAAAACCTGTGAAGAAATGCAGTTAATTATATTTAATGCTCAAGGGAGACGCATTCCAGTAACCGTTAACGCACATTTAGGTGATGATGGCTGTATTTATTGGAGCTTTTTTAATGCCTCTAAAAGAGACCAACTTTATAATGAATTATTAAAAACCCGCGAAACATTAGAAGAACAAGCAGAAGAGTTGAAATTATTTGCTTCTACTGACGAGTTAACCGAGTTATTAAATAGAAGAGAAATGAAATACCGAAGTATATTAGTCCTTGAGCAGGCAGCAAGATCTCATCAGTCGGTTGGTTTGTTAATGCTCGATATTGATTACTTTAAGAAAGTAAATGATAACTTTGGCCATTTAGAAGGAGATCGTGTATTAAAAGAGCTTGGTCAAAAATTAAAAGCCTTTTGTCGACAAACAGACCTCGTTGCTCGCTTTGGTGGTGAAGAGTTTTTGATCATGCTACCTGACACAGACAAAGTGAATGTTTTATTATTTTGTGAAAGATTACATCAATTAATCGCTGACATTACGGTTGACAATAAACCATTAACGGTAAGTATTGGTGCCAGTATTTGTGACGATAAAATATCATTTACTGACTTTTACGCTCAGGCTGATAATGCCGTATATAAAGCAAAAAAACTTGGTAGAAACAGAACCGAGGTGTATGAAGCTGATTAATACACATTAAACTTAATACTAATACTAATACTTAAAAAATTTAAATACCCAGCGTTTAATAAAAAGCCAATATCTATAGTAGATATTGGCTTTTTGCATTATATTTTTTGCTATTTTTCAGCCGCTACTTTACGCGCTTGGTGTAATTTCTTGTAGCTTTCAATCAACCTCAGGTGCTTATCTAAGCCTTCAAGTTTCATACTTGTTGGTGTTAAACCATAAAATTTGACTTCACCAAAGACCGAACCAACCACTTGTTCCATAGTCTCTTCACCAAACATTCTATTGAAATTACCTATAAAATCTTCAAGTTCCATCTCTTCGTCGAGGGTAACTTCTAATACAGCATGCACCGCTTGATAAAATAAACCGCGCTCAACCGTATTGTCATTGTATTGTAAAAACTCTCCAACTAATTCAATAGCCTCATCTAAAGCGCCTAAGGCAAGATAAATAAGAATCTTTAATTCAAGGATAGTGAGTTGTCCCCAAACGGTATTTTCATCAAACTCAATACCTATTAGTGTTTTTATATCAATGTAGTTATCTTGTTGGCTATCTTCTAAACGCTCAACTAAAGCGACTAATTGTTCTTCATTTAAAATGTGAAGGTTTAAAATATCTTCACGGTATTCAAGTGACTTATTGGTATTGTCCCAAATAAGGTCTTCAACGGGGTACACTTCTGAATAGTCAGGCACTAAAATGCGACAAGCAGTAGCGCCAAGTTGATTAAACTCTGCGATATAGACTTCTTTACCTAACACTTTTAAAATGTTCATTAAGACAGTATTTTCTTCTTCATTCGTGCCAGAAAAGTCCCATTCACAAAATTCGTAATCGTGTTTACTACTAAAGAAGCGCCAAGAAACAACACCGGTTGAGTCAATAAAGTGATCAACAAAATTTTCAGGCTCTGTCACTGCCATGCTATTAAATGTAGGTTTAGGTACGTCGTTTAACCCTTCAAAGCTTCTCCCTTGAAGCAACTCAGTTAAGCTACGCTCAAGCGCAACTTCAAAACTTGGGTGAGCACCAAATGAAGCAAAAACGCCACCGGTTTTAGGGTTCATCAGTGTTACACAAATCACTGGAAATTGACCACCTAACGACGCATCTTTTACGACAACAGGAAACCCCTGCGCTTCTAGCCCTTCAATACCGGCTAAAATACTTGGGTATTTTGCAATAACCGCTTTAGGTACGTCAGGTAAAACGATTTCTTGTGCAATAATTTTCTTTTTAACTGCACGTTCAAATATTTCTGACAAACATTGCACTTGTGCTTCAGGTAAATTATTACCAGCACTCATACCATTACTTAAAAATAAATTTTCAATGAGGTTTGATGGAAAATAGACGGTTTCACCATCAGATTGTCGTATATAAGGGATTGAACAAATCCCTCTTTCAGCTAAACCTGAATTAGTGTCTATAAGGTTTGACCCTCTTAGTTCGTCATCAGGATTATAAATATCTAAACAATAGTCGTCTAGAATATCGCTGGGTAATTCATCATTTTCGCCCGGTTTAAACCATTTTTCGTTCGGATAATGCACAAAATCACTGTTAGCAATGTCAGTACCGAAAAACTGATCGTTATAAAAGAAATTACAATTAAGGCGTTCGATAAATTCACCGAGTGCCGAGCAAAGTGCACTTTCTTTAGTCGCTCCTTTACCGTTAGTAAAACACATCGGTGATGCTGCATCACGAATATGCAACGACCAAACATTAGGAACGATATTACGCCAAGAAGATATTTCAATTTTCATACCTAAGTCAGACAAAAGACCTGTCATATCAGCAATCGTTTGTTCGAGCGGTAAATCTTTACCTAAAATATAGGTGCTGGCATCGTCATCTGACTGCACCATGAGCATCGCTTGCGCATCTTCTTCAAGGCTTTCTACTATTTCTACTTTAAACTCTGGCCCACTTTGAACGACTTTTTTAACTGTACAACGATCGATTGAACGCACTATGCCTTTACGGTCTTTCTCTGAGATAGAGTCGGGTAATTCGACCTGAATTTGAAAAATTTGGTTATAACGATCTTCAGGATCGACAATATTGTTTTGCGACAGTCTAATATTTTCAGTCGGAATATCTCGTGAATTACAATACACCTTAACAAAGTATGCAGCACAAAGTGCCGACGATGCTAAAAAGTAATCGAATGGGCCTGGTGCAGAACCATCACCTTTGTATCGAATAGGTTGGTCTGCTATGACAGAAAAATCATCAAACTTAGCTTCAATTCTAAGATTGTCGAGATAATTTACTTTGATTTCCATTGAATAATTTCCGGAGTTTTGCGCTATAACTCATCTGTATCTGACTTTAGCGACTGCCTAGCGGCTGACTGTAATAAATAACCCCTATTATCTGTTTTTTCGCGACATTAGTCTTGGGAAAAATACATTAATTAATAAACAAAGTGTTTAAAATGAAAATAGAATGGAAAAAATGAAGAATAGCTTTTTATGTGAGTTTTTAAATACCGTTATAAAACTGATAAAAACAACGTCTATTGTTTGTTTGTAGCAACGATACGGGTAATAACGTAAAGAGGGCGTTAAGTAATAAACCTAGCAATTAAACATAACAAAGCTATTTTAATTTAAGATTAAAATAGCTTTGTAAAAAGTATATTTCGTTAATTTTATTATTAAAAATTAACCGCCACACTTTTTAGTTTTAGCTTTACCTTCGCCACATTTACCTTCACCGCACTTACCTTTCTTTTCTGCTTTACCTTCACCACATTTGCCTTCGCCGCATTTTCCTTTCTTTTCTGCTTTGCCTTCGCCACATTTACCTTCGCCGCACTTACCTTTTTTAGCGGCTTTAGCTTCTCCACATTTTCCTTCGCCGCACTTACCTTTCTTTTCGGCTTTACCTTCACCACATTTTGTTTTTTCGTCAGCTTTGCCTTCGCCACATTTTCCGCTAGCATCTACTGCAGTTATCGTTACAATGCTTTGAGTTTCAAAAGGGTTAGTTTCTGCTTTTACGGGTGCTGATACGGCAAGTGCTAAAGCAAATAGGCCTAATAGAGCTGTCATTGATGATTTTTTCAAAAGTTTCATTATGTTTTCCTTTAATTTTATAATTTTGGCACTACATATGTAAGCTAAGAACAAAGACCCTTGGCGCTATAAATAAATTTCAATAAAGTTGAAAAATATTTATTCACTTTTAGATAAATCTTATCACTCACTTTTGAGGTTACTCGCAGATCTATGAATACTCAAGTTAAAAAAGTTGTTTTAGCGCCAATGGAAGGTGTTGCCGATGCTTTAATGCGTCATCTATTAACCTCCTTAAATAATTACGATTTTTGTATTACAGAGTTTCTACGTATCGTTGACCAACTATTACCCGAGCGGTGTTTTTATAAAGTGTGCCCTGAGTTAGAACAACAAGGATACACGCAGGCAGGTACACCGTTAAGAATGCAGCTACTTGGCCAAGAGCCAAATTGGATGGCAGAAAATGCAGTTCGTGCCATAGAACTCGGTTCACATGGTTTAGATCTAAATTTTGGTTGTCCTGCTAAAACGGTAAATAAAAATCGTGGTGGTGCCGCATTACTGAAAACCCCTGAAGATATTTATAGAATAGTGTTGGCGGTAAAAGAAGCCGTTGGCGAAAATGTGATACTTTCAGCAAAAATTCGTTTGGGCTTTGATGACGCCTCGTTGTTAGATGAAATAGTTAGTGCAATAACGTCTGCCAAGGCGGATCAACTCACCATTCATGCAAGAACTAAAGCTGATGGCTATCGTCCTCCTGCTTATTGGCACTTCATTGCTGACATTGTAAAAAGGTACCCAATAGAGATTTTCGCGAACGGTGAAATATGGAATTTAGCAGATGCCCACCGCTGTATTGAAGAAAGCCACACCCCAAATTTGATGCTGGGTCGTGGTGCACTTGCGCTACCAAATTTAGAGGCAGTAATAAAAAACAACCAACAACCTATGCCTTGGCACCAACTTTGTTCGCTACTTAAAAAGTACAGTGAACTTGAATTAGTTGGTGATAAAAGCTTTTATTTTTCAAGTCGATTAAAACAATGGTTACGCTACTTAAGATTACAATACCCAGAGGCTGAACAATTATTTAATGATATTAAAACCTTAAAAGACAAACAAACGATTATAAGCTTATTAGATAAGTCAGCCATTAATATCAGTCATAACGCCTCACGCTAAAATATCTAGCGGCTTACCCCTCCGCTTTTTATTAAAAACATTTAGTTAATGACTCAAAATAAAGATGAGTAATAAAAATACCCGCACACTATCACTTGGTATTTTTTATTACGGTGTCATTGATTAAAAAATCAAATAGTTACTTTACGTTATTTAATTTCAATAATATTTGAACTTTTATAATATTTATCACTAACCAACTAAAAATTTCAGGTAGTATATAAATATACTACGACGACTAATACTTGAAACTTATGAACTATTTAAAATTAATAATCATCTCATTTACGCTCATGCTTACTGCTTGTACAGAAGATGAAAGTGGAGATATCAAGGCTTCTGATAGCCCAGAGGTTGTTGCTGTTGCTTTTTTTGATGCACTTTACAACGAAAAAAATGTTAAAAAAGCGGCCAAAGTATGTAGCCCTCAATTATCTCGAATTATCTTACATTACAAATCACCAAGAGCAGTTGCTCGCCATTTATTTAATATGTCTTACGATAGTGTTGTTGCATCACCCGATGACAGCGGTGTAAAAGTTCGTGAGCAATTTAAAGATGCAGCAGAAATTACTGTTTATTTTGATGGCTTGTATGACAATAATAGAATAAAAGACGTTAAACGCTTATCGCTCATTCAGATAGACGGCGACTGGGTTATTGATAAAATATTAAAAGATCCTTTCTAGTTTTTTAGGTGTTCGTATAACGACTAACTTTTGACCTGTCTACATTGACCTATCCGACCACTGGATAGGTCAAATAATGAACTTACTCGCCTAACACAAGTCCTTCCCTACGCGGATCCGCTCCGCCAATGAATCCTTTATTTGTAACTTCGATAGCATGAAGTCCACTGTTTAAATCTCTAATAATAATATTATGCCCCTTTGCTTCTAAGGCTGCTTTTAGTAAGACAATATCAGTGCCCTTTTCTAAGGTTGTTACATTATTACGGTTGGTCACTTTAGGTAAGTTTATCGCTGATTGTGGATCTAATTTCCCGTCAATCACACCAATAATGGTTTGCGCTACATAATCAATGATCCGACTGCCGCCAGGAGAACCCACTACAAGCTTAAGAGACTTGTCAGCATTAAAAACCATTGTAGGCGCCATCGAGCTTCTTGGTCTTTTTAAGGGTTCAAGTCGATTAGCGACCCATTGACCATTAACTTTTGGCGTTAAAGAAAAATCAGTTAATTGATTATTTAAAATAAAACCTTCTACCATCACCGCTGATCCAAATGCCATTTCAACACTTGTGGTCATTGATATTGCATTGCCGTCTCTATCAATAATAGAAATATGACTCGTTGAAGGTAACTCCAAAGCAAGATCATCTGCTTGTACTAAAGCACCTTGTGGTTTACCTGCTTCGGCTTTACCCATATCGCTATCTGTATTAATTAATGTTGAACGTTCTGCTAAATATTTGGGCGAAATGAGTCCGTCAACGGGTACATTAACAAAATCATCATCAGCAATGTATCTATTACGATCAGCAAACGCTAAACGTGAACTTTGTGTGAATAAATGCACCGTTTGTAAACTCGTCACTCCCTTTTCGGCTAACGGGTAAGACTCTAGTTGTCCCAGAAGTTGAATAACGGCAACGCCGCCTGAACTTGGTGGAGCCATACCACAAACGTTATAATCATGATAAGCACCACAAACTGCAGCGCGTTGCTTTGGCTGATAATGCGCTAAATCTTGCAACGAGAGTTTCCCTGGGGCTATGCTAGAGTTTTGTACTGCATCAACAATTTTTTTAGCGATCCAGCCATGATAAAAAGGTGCTAAGCCTTCTTTTGCAAGACTACGATACACCGCAGCGAGTTTTTTATTTTTTAAACGGTCGCCGGCTTTTATCGCAATATTATTAGGGAAAAAATATTTCTTAATTTCAGGAAGCTGACTAATACCTGGGTTAAATTGCATTGCGACCAATTTTTCTAGGCGCGGAGAAACTATAAAGCCCTGCTCGGCAAGTACTATTGCTTCAACAAATAATTCCGACCAGGCCAACTTTCCATATTGTTGATGTGCTTTTTTAAGTGCAGACAACACGCCAGGTACACCTACAGACCGGCCACCAACCACAGCTTTTATCCAAGATATGGCGTTACCCTTTTCATCAAGAAATAGCTCAGACGTTGCCTCTTTTGGCGCGGTTTCTCTGCCATCAAAGGTTGTTAAAAATTTTTTACTTTTATCCCAGTGCAAAATAAAAGCACCACCGCCGATACCAGATGACTGAGGCTCAACTAAGGTCAGTACCAATTGCACAGCAATTGCGGCATCGATAGCACTGCCCCCTTTTTTTAAAATATTAAAACCAGCTTCACTAGCATACGGATTAGCGGCTGCGATCATAAATTCTTTAGCGGTTACGGCTTGCTTTTGCATAACGCCCGTAGCAGCTTCTGGTTCTCGGTCCTCTTGTTTTTGTATAACGTCAGCTTGACTAGAAAATATAAAAGCAAGCGATAGTGTTATTATACTTAAGCGCTGAGAAAGTTGAAATCGAGACATAGTTTTCCTTAATAAATACACGTACTAGTTGGGGTTAAACGATAACTGAAATTGGTTAAATGCGACAAAAGACACTAATAATGGCTGGTATCTATTGGCTCTACTCTGCTGATGCTCTAAGACACCCAGAGCATAACAACAGGCTTCTAACGATGATAGCGCATTTCTTTTTGTTGTTTTTCTTATTTTATACTGACCAACAATATCATTGGCTAAAGTAAAATGTGGAAGTTGTTGCAGCCACGTATTAGTCATGAACATTTTATAGGCTTTTTTCCAAGTACCATCTAAAATAAACAAGCACTTAGGCGAAAAAAAATCGCTACTTTTTTCACTTAATACCGTAGCGTTATCAGATGGATACAAAACGGCACACTGGTGTTCATATTGCTTAAGCAACAATTGTATTTCGAGGTTGTCGGTAAAGTTTTCACCAATAATAACCTGGCTGTTTTTTAATGACTGATGCAATAAGGTGACACTACCCTTACTTTGTTTTACTTCTAATGGGTGTTGTAAAATCACGACATAAATATCATTATCAACGACGGTGACTAAATGACATATACAGGATTTTTCAGGACGTTCACATTTCAAACAATATGCTCGGGTCATCAATTTGTACTTAGCTATATAATGATTAGAGAAATAGTTTACGCTGTTCGTTATTAAACGTTAAGAATATTTTCAATATAAAAAATAACATAAATACAGTAAAGTACATTTTTACTCTTTGTTTATATAAGCGCATTTAATGAGATTTTCTTTTTCTAGCTTTCCCACAACGCCTCAACAAGTATCCGTCCCTTTACTCGTATTATGTATTTCTCTGCTTGCTTATATATTTGATGCTCGTTTAAGTGAGTTTTTTGTTTATCAGCGAAGTTTGGTCACCCAAGGTGAAGTGTGGCGTGTCTTTAGTAGTCATTTCTTTCATACAAATGGCTTTCATTTTCTTTTAAATGCGGCTGCTGTTGTGATGTTATGGGCTTTGCATGGCCAGTTTTATACGATAAAAAGTTATCTTGTCGTTTTTCTAATAAGCGCGATAGTTTGCTCTATTGGCATACATTGGTTTTCACCCAACATTGGACAATACGTTGGCTTGTCAGGTGTTTTACATGGGTTATTTATTTGGGGAGCTATTGAAGATATCAAAGCAAAAGAGCGGACCGGCTATTTATTACTGCTGGGGGTGATATTAAAAATAACTCACGAACAATACTATGGCGCAAGCAAAGATGTTGCTGACTTAATTGGGGCAAATGTCGCCATAAATGCGCATTTATGGGGAGCAATAGGTGGCGTACTCGCCGTATTTTTTTTAATGATAATAAAATCAAAAACTAAAAAGTAATTCTTTTAACCCAAATAAAAAAGGCACCACTCTTTATAGTTAAGAATGGTGCCTTTTGTTGTCTCATTACTGAATAAATTTACAACGTATTTTCGAATAACTTATAAATACGTCTATATTCATTTAACCAAGAGCTCGGTTGTACAAAACCATGAGGCTCAACCGGATAAATAGCCGTTTCAAAGTCTTGTTTTTCCAATTCTATTAGACGCTGAACTAAACGGACGGTATCTTGAAAAAACACGTTATCATCAACCATTGGAGCATTAATTAATAAGGGTTTTTCTAATCCTTCAGCAAAATAAATCGGTGAACTTCTTTCATAGGCAATGGCATCATCGCCTGGAGTATTCAGTATATTTGAAGTATACCCATGATTATAATAAGCCCAATCAGACACTAAACGCAGTGCTGAGCCAGACTGAAATAAATCAGGCTGAGTGAACATAGACATTAGCGTTAAGAACCCACCATACGAACCGCCATAGGTACCAATACGTTTACGGTCAACATTGGCATTTTCAACTAACCAGTTAACGCCATCACGCATATCTTGTACTTCAGGTTTGCCCATATGACGATAAATAGCAGTTCGCCAATCACGTCCGTAACCTGCCGAAGCGCGGTAGTCCATATCTATAACAACATAACCTTGTTGAACTAACAGACTGTGGAACATGTACTCGCGAAAATAGCCTGACCAACCTAAGTGTGAATTTTGTAAATATCCGGCGCCATGACTAAACATCACCGCACGGTTTTTCTCACTGGTTTTATCAAAGTTTTCGGGTAAATAAACACGAGAATAAACAGGTTCGTCTTGATATGAAGAGGGAACAGCAACAACACTTGGCGCAGTCCATGGCATACTTAAGAACTTTTCAGACACGGTATGCGTTAAACGAACAGCCGTTGCATTATCATTAAGTGTTTGTACATAAAGCTCTGGGGGCATAGCAACAGTGGAATGTTCAATTAAAAGCGTTGAGTCATCAGGGCTTAATGAATAGTCATTCATACCGCCTAAATTAGTTAATGCACTAAACTCTCCGGATTTAACGTCCACTTGATAAATTTCATAAATACCGGGATGCTTTTTATTGGCTTTGAAGACAAAACGTGATTTGTCTTGCGTTAAACTTACCTCACTAATTTCAAACTGACCACGAGTAAGTTGTTTGGCTTTCCCTGTTAAGTTTTTACTGTAGAGATGCGAATAGCCCGTTTCTTCTGAAAGGTAGTACAAGGTGTTGTCGCCCTTTAACCAACCAAATTCATTAAAGCTCCAGTTGATCCAAGCATCGTCATGTAAACGATGTTGTGACTCTAATTTGTTCTCCATTAAATTAACCGTAGTTAGCCAACGGTCTTTGTTATCCCAAGCTTCTAATAGAACAGCAACTTGCTTACCGTTTTCATGCCATTTAATAGGTGAATTTGCTTGCATAACATGAATATTACGTTTCGATTTTTCTGATTCATAAACCTTTCCTTCACGTTTATAGTTTTCAGCTTTTACGCTTGCTAAAACATCTTCATCAGCGCCCGGTAAAACATCGTAAGCTAATGGGAATATTTGACCCGACTTTAAATCAAGTAAAAAAAGTTCATCATTATATTGGCGATTATCAGCCACTCTTTGACGTACTTTTTTCGCTTTTATATGGCCATCATCCGCAATATAGTTGGGCATAATATCACTATCGGCTTGACTTGATTTACTGCTACTGATGCTTACAATAAGCTTGTCGCCATTAGGTGATAAACTTGCATGATTAATGCGCTTGTCTTCACCTAAGTAAAAGTCACTTTTGGTCAGTGTTGAATTTTGTGACTTTAACGTTTCTTGTTGATTTTTTCTTAGTTCATTATTTCTTTTTTGCAAAGCAACATAAGCAATTAACTCATGTTGTTCACTGGCAATATAGCTTTGTTCATTTTTAATTTCTTCAGGATCTTTTTTTAGTTGTAAATGGGCTAATTCAATAACCTTATTACGAGATAAGTCATGCTCAAAAAATTTATTACCCACACGATAAGCGACATTACCATTATTTAAAAACATTGCTGAATATTCGTATGCTGAAGTATAAGTCAGTTGTTGAACACTTAAATTAGCGAGTTCTTTTACGAAAACATTACCTTCAAAAGTATAAACCTCATGGGTATTGGCTTGGTTTCTTTGTGCATAAATGTCACTAACAATGTGCATTTGCGCTAATTTTACTTTTTCAGCTTGATCGCCCGTAGTGCTTTGACGGAATAAATCATTTAACGGACTGCCAGCGCGCTTTTGTTTATAGAAGATAGTTTGATTGTCATCTCCCCAGTACCAACTCTGTGGTGAACGGCCCATCCAATCGGGATCAGACATGATTTTTTCGAGTGTAATAACAATATCACCATTTGCTGACACTGATTCTACTGGCATCACTTTTTTAGCAACGGTGGTAAGTTTAACTTCTTTAGAGACTTTAGCGACGGCGGTTTTTGAAGAGTTATCACTTAAAATGGTTTCAGCTGATTGGTCGTTAGTGGTTGTTACACAGGCAACTAAAGACAAACTTATAGCAGCTGTTAATATTTTTATTTTCATAGGTAAGAGACTTATTTTAATAATGAATTTTAATAATAGAGAGCAGATAACTAGTTATACTCAACCCAATAAATTTATACAATCAAATAGTAAATTTAACTTGTAGCAATGTGTAATCTTATGCGACCAACGGGCATAAACTTACGTCATAATGAATTTACCATTTGTAATTCTTTCACATAAACAATTAAGGCTACATTTAAAATCGTAATTTGCTATAATCGCGCGCCTCGGCCAATACATCAAATTAAGTCTTTGTGTATTGATCGACGACAACAAAATACTATTAACACAATCCTAGGCTAAATTATGATCACACAAGTAAAAACCTCTTTGTTCGAATACCCAAAATATTGGGCTGAATGCTATGGAACAGCGCCGTTTTTACCGATGTCTCGTCAGGAGATGGATGTATTAGGTTGGGATTCATGCGATATAATTTTAGTGACCGGCGATGCTTACGTTGATCATCCAAGCTTTGGTATGGCAATTATTGGTAGAATGTTAGAGTCTCAAGGATTTCGTGTTGGTATTATTGCGCAGCCTCAATGGCATACAAAAGATGCATTTATGGAATTAGGTCAGCCTAATTTATTTTTTGGTGTTACTGCCGGCAATATGGATTCTATGATTAATCGTTATACCGCTGAACGAAGAATGCGTCATGATGATGCCTATACGCCAAATGATGAAGGTGGCAAACGTCCAGATAGAGCAGTAACAGCTTATACTCAACGTTGTAAAGAAGCTTATAAAGGTGTACCAGTAATCATTGGCGGCATAGAAGCCAGTTTACGCCGTATTGCTCATTATGATTACTGGACAGACAAAGTTCGTCAGTCAGTATTATTTGATTCAAAAGCTGATCTGCTTGTTTATGGTAATGCCGAACGTCCATTAATTGAAATAGCTCATCGTATTGCAAACGGTGAGGAAGTTAAAAATATTACCGACGTACGTGGTAGTGCATTCTTAGCCAATCAAGTGTTACCCAACTGGAAAGGTATCGATTCAAGATCAATTGATAAGCCTGGAAAAATAGATCCCATTATCAGTCCGTATCAAGAAATAACCTCTACTGATTGCTCTGAGAATAGCGCTGAAGCAGATGCTGCAGTTGCAAACACTGATACTGATATTACTAAAACAGCACAAGTGATTGAACTATCTCCCCATAGAGCTGATCAACACAGAAATAAATCTTGGGCTGATAAGAAGAAACCATGGGAAACGACCTATATTAATTTACCGACCTTTGAACAAGTTCGTGATAATAAAGTGCTCTATGCTCATGCATCACGTATCTTTCATCAGGAAGTTAACCCTACGTCCGCAAAACCCTTAGTGCAGCGTCATGGCAGCAGAATTATTTGGCTAAACCCGCCAGCAACACCTTTAACGGAAAGTGAAATGGATGGTGTGTTTGGGTTACCTTATGCTCGCGTACCACACCCAAGTTATGGTGATGCAAAAATTCCCGCCTACGACATGATAAAAACGTCTGTGAATATAATGCGTGGTTGTTTTGGTGGTTGTACTTTTTGTTCTATAACAGAGCATGAAGGGAGAATTATTCAAAGTCGTTCGCAAGAATCAATACTCAATGAAATAAAAGATATTCAACTGAAAGTACCCGGTTTTACCGGTGTAATATCTGATTTAGGCGGTCCAACCGCAAATATGTATCAGCTAAACTGTAAAAGCGAAAAAGCTGAAGCGACGTGTCGTAAGCCTTCATGTGTATGGCCAACAATATGCGGTCATTTAGATACAGACCATACACCGACGATTGAACTATACCGTGCGGCAAGAAAAATTCCTGGCATTAAAAAAGTATTGATAGCGTCTGGTGTCAGATATGATTTAGCGATTCAAGACCCAGAATACGTTAAAGAATTAGCGACTCATCATGTTGGAGGTTATTTAAAAATAGCCCCTGAGCACACTGAAGAAGGTCCGCTAAATAGTATGATGAAGCCTGGTATGGGCAGCTATGATAAATTTAAAGAAATGTTTGATCATTATTCTAAGTTAGCGGGCAAAAAACAGTATTTAATTCCTTATTTTATCTCAGCACATCCTGGTACAACAGATCGTGATATGGTGAATTTAGCACTGTGGTTAAAAAGTAATGACTTTAAACTTGACCAAGTACAAAACTTTTACCCTTCACCTTTAGCAAATGCGACAACTTTGTATCATACAGAGATAGATTCATTGCGTAACGTCAATAAAAACAGTAAGACTGTTACTGTTCCCAAAGGTACTATTCAGAGACGTTTGCATAAAGCTATTTTACGTTATCATGATCCAGCTAACTGGCCAATGCTCCGCCAAGCTTTTACTAAGATGGGTTTAGGAAAGACACTTATTGGCTCTAAACCAGGTTGTCTTGTACCAAACGAAACTCGTGGTGAGAAAGAACAGCAACATTATAAAAATAATGGCAAAGGAAAAAATAACGCTAAAGGTAACAAAACGACTTTTGGCAAGAAACCCGTAGCAAGTAAAACAGGATATGGTAAAAAGCCACCAACAAGTGCTACTGGCGATAAGGGTAAACAAGGCTTAACACGTTTTTCTGAGAACCAGTTTAATGATAGAAAGCCAAAACAGCCCTTTGGTAGTAAGAAAAAGTAATACGGCTAATGTACTCAATTAAATAACCTATTACTTAATAAGTAATAGGTTATTTAAAAAAGATGACGTATCGTTAAAAAAGCTCATCTTTTAATCTTTAATGATATTTGGAAATTCAAGCGTAAAACAACATCCTTCACCTAATGTAGAATCAATTAACACCTTTCCGTGATGCTTTTCCATAATTGTTTTAACTATAGTCAAGCCCACTCCCGTCCCCTTGGTTGTCGATAGCTTTTCAAAGATAGTAAAAATCAATGCCTGATATTTAGGGTCAATACCTATACCATTATCCTTCACGTGGATCAGAGTAGATGTTGCTGTTTGTGTCGTAAATACTTTAATAACCAAAGGGTGAGAAGGCTCTCGATAACGAATAGCATTACTCAGCAAGTTCAATAACCCTTGAGAAAGTAACCGTTCATTGGCATTAACCGTATGCAAAATTTCTGTAAAATCAATTTCAGCACTTGATTCTTGAATGGCTTCCTCTAAGGCAATACATTGCTGTTCAACCACCGTTTTAACATCAATTTTAGCTGTGGTGATAGCTTGTCGTACAATACGTGACAAGTCGAGTAGGTCTGTTAATAACATTTCCATATTATTAACATTTTGCATAATTCTGTCTAACCGATGCCTTTGTTTTTCTGTCAATGCATCGACAAGTTCTAATTTTAATTTTTGGCTGAATGCACCGATAGTTACTAATGGTGACTTAAGATCGTGTGACACGGTATAAATGAACTGTTCCATCTCTCTATTCTTATTCATTAGCTGTTTGTTGAGTATGGTACCCTGACGTTTTTCTTTTTCAACGTCTTGCATCATACTCAATAAAATAGCTTGTGAGCGAAGCATATCCGCTTTATGACCTTCCATTTTGATATTTAACGCGTTACTTCGAATAAGCGCTTTTTGTTGATCTTGAAAAAAAAACCGAATAATAGCAACTAACGTGAATAGCAAGGCAATCAGCACAATGAAACCTATTTTAAGGCTATGGTGGAGTATGTCAGACATTTCAGATTCTAGTGCAAGAGAAATACTCTCAAAGACCGACTTTATTTCAACACGAGACGGTTCATCGTTGTAACGCAAGTGTTGGTCAACTTCACGCACAGTCATATTTTTTTCAGTGAGCTCTGGCAGTAAAGATAATCTGTCTTTATAAGCTGTTAGCATATCCCTAGCCGCCTCCATTTTAAGATGGCCAAGAATTAACTGACCTTGCTCCTCAATTTTATCCAACAGGATGGTTGCCTTACGATAATTTTCAAAAGCATCATAACGATAGTTAGAGTCTTCTGGTCTCAATATAGCATTTTTAAAATTATGTATTAAACCAACGTAGCCAATCTGATTTTGAAATTCAAGGATCACCGTATAGACCGAAACCCGTTTTTCTCTCATGTCTTTTTGTTTTGACCCATAATCAAGCGCAACAAGCACTTCAAGTGTGATAAAAAAAAGCAACAACGCAGTCAGCACAGCATTCTTAGAGTTCATTAATGATCCTAATTATATTGACTTAACGGATAGGTTTTTATAGTAGACAATGAATTTTTAGACATCATAAGTATCCGCTCGGTTAAGTTCAACCATTAAGGCGTTGACCTCTTTTTTCAATTCGATGATCCGCTCTTCTCGGTCAAGTGTTGCTGAATAAACAGAGCTCATTTGCCCATTTTTATGTTCAAGAGCTTCTATTTCAATAAGTGCACGATTGTATTTAACTTCTACGCCCGGCAGTTGAATAAGACTAGATAGTTTTGGCGCCAAGACAATCGCGGTCAAAATAGAGGTAAAAGCCGTTAACGCTTTTAGCCATCCCTGATATTCATACGCAGGATACCAGGTAACATAAATGGCAACAAAATGAGTGGTTCCACAAAAAAAGATAAATGCCATAAATAGCGCAAAAATGTCTTTATATGGCACACTTTCTTTTCTTTTATACAGTAAGATCCCAAGAATAATAGTAATAAGATAATACGCAATACCGATGGTTACATCAGAGATAACATGGGTCCATAATATATCGGGTCGCCAAAGGTAACAGTGACCGTGTGGCATAAAATTGGGGTTAGCAAATTGTTGTAACCATTCGTTCATCTGTATTCCTAATATGAGTTTATTTGTGGGTTATTACCATTATTAGTGCATGCTTTTGGAAAACGCAATTCAAAGCGACTTCCTTGACCTATTTCAGAAACTAACGTTACCAAACCATTATGTTTATCCATAACCGCCTTTACGATACTCAGACCTATACCAGTCCCTTCACCTTTAACAATCTGTTCAAACACATCAAAAATACGTTGATGATCCGATTCCTGTATCCCTATTCCATTATCACTGATAAACAAAGAGACACTAGTTTCAGATTCTTCAGTATAAATTTTTAATTGTAAATCACGCTCGGAGCTTCGATACTCAATAGCATTGATTAACAAACTATTGACACATTGACAAAATAGCGAGGGAGCAATCAAAATTGAATGAAGAGGACTCGCTATAGTGAATTCAACAGTCAACTCTCTATTTTGTGTTAACAGTCTGTCCCAGCTTTTTTTAAGAAGAGGGGTAATATCATTGGGTGTTTTGATAATATCTCCCTTCATTACTCGAGAAAGATCTAACAAATTAGTCAATAAGTCCCCCATATGTTTTACATTTTCAAGGATCCTATTAAAGCGATGTTGCTGTTTTTCGGTGGTATTATCTAATAATTCTTTAGCTAAGGTGGTAGCAAAACCAGTAATGGTGACTAAAGGAGATTTTAAGTCATGTGATACGGCAAAGATAAACTGCTCAAGCTCTTTATTCTTTGCCGTTAAAGTTGTAGTCAAAGCACTTGCTTGTGCTAAAAGGTCATGCTGAATTTGCTCCGCTTTCTTTAGTTCCAATTGTGCAACGACTTGCTGTGCAATAATTTCTAGCTGCCTTTTTTGAATATCTGTTAACTGCGAAGGTTTATTATCTATTGCACACAACGTGCCTAATCGGAACCCATCAGTTGTAACCAAAGGAGCACCCGCATAAAAAATAACTTGTGTGGCGCCTGTGACTAAAGGGTTGTCATAAAAGCGCTTATCGGTGCGACTATCTCGTACTTCAAACACCTGATCCTGGAGAATAGCATGCGCGCAAAAAGCGATATCTCGTGGCGTCTCTTGTACTTCAAGACCGTAATGAGATTTGAACCATTGTCGTGACTCATCAATAAAAGAAATTAGCGCTATAGGCGTACCACAAATACTCGATACTAGTTCTGTTAGCTGGTCATATGCAGGCTCTGCTGGTGTATCTAAAATATTATACTTATTCAACGCGTCTAAACGAGCTAATTCATTGTTGGGTAGTGAAGCTGATATCATCTTTTTACCGCTCGCTTATCACTTGTACCTTATTGTACAAGTGCGTTGAAATACAAACTAAAAAAACCTTGAGTTAATCAACCTTGCTCGAGTAGCTTTTCCTCTAACAAATTAGCTGGCATAGGCTTACCAAGCAAGTAACCTTGTATTTTATCTATTTTTAATTCATGACAAATGGTTAATTGACTGGGTGTTTCAATCCCTTCGGCAACAACAATAAAATCGAGTAATTTAAGCATCATAGTGACTGCTTCCAACAAGCTTTTTTTATTGTTATCAGTAGAATATTTGTCTTGTAATGACTTATCTAATTTAACGATATCAATGGGAAAATTGTTTAAATGAGCAATAGAGGAAAAACCCATACCAAAATCATCTAAGGCAACTTTAAACCCTTGAGACGAAAGTGAACAGAGTGTTTGACGTGTGATATCGTTATCTTCCAACAATGCTGTTTCAGTAATTTCTAACGTTATTGTACTGGACTCAAGCCCATGCCTTAGTGTTTCGTCTATGATTTTTTGAGTGAGTTGAGTGTCCTGTAATTGTAGCGCTGAGATATTAATGGCCATCGTAAAGTTACGGTCAAAACGCATTTGCCATGATGCAAGGTCTGTCAGCGCAGTGGTGAGTACCCACTGACCAAGATCATGAATCAAACGCGTTTCTTCTGCAATAGGAATAAATTCGTCAGGTGTATATGAATTAGGCGTATCTGGCCATCTGATCAGGGCTTCAACACCTTTAATTCTTGCACTGTGAGCAGAAAAAACAGGTTGATAGAAGAGTCTAAATGAAGAACTCCTGAGAATTTCACTCATTTCACTTTGAATTAAAAATCGACGGTTAAACTCATTCTGATAATGTGATTCATAAAACCTTAAAGCATTTTTACCATTTTGTTTCGCGCGGTACATCGCGATGTCAGCACATTTGACCAATTGGACACGGCTATCTGCATCACTAGGATACAACGCAGCGCCAATGCTAACCGTGCATTTAATTCGCTGCCCTTCGAACAGAAAAGGTTTTTTAAATGAGCTTAATATACGATTAGCAATCATATTAACTTCTTCAGCGGAGTGGACATTCGCTAATGTGATAGCAAACTCATCACCACCAAGTCTTGCAAATCCATCATTGACTCTTAAGCATTCTTTGACTCGACCAACAAAGTCAACCAACAGTTTATCTCCTGCATGATGACCGAGGGAATCATTAACGTACTTAAAATCATCTAAATCCAAAGCAAGCATACCAACAGAGAGTTTTGAACGGTCGCTATTAGCAATCATGAACTTTAATGTTTCATCAAAATAATAACGGTTATGCAGTCCAGTGAGTTGATCTGTTTCAGCCATGTTTTTTAAAGCGAGATAGCTTTCACGCATCCTTTGTTCCATTTCGAAGCGTTTTTTGGAATGAATAATCGCTTGATGGAGTTTGATATGGGATATATCGATTTTAGAAATGAAATCTTGTGCTCCCGCTTCAATACAATTGAGTGCTATTGAACTATCTTGTGCTGCACTGATAACGATGATGGCAGTATCACCCAAATTTGGCCTAGAGCGAATATCGATAATTAATTCAATGCCATTGACCTCAGGCATGTGATAATCAAGTAAAATCACATCAAAATTTTCTGTATCTATTAATGCTAGTCCTTCAATAACAGAGTCAGCATCTTTTACTTCATATTCATTGTGTAAAGAAGTACTTAGTGCTCTTTTAACCAGCGCGATATCAATTTCATCATCGTCAACAATTAGTATTTTCATTAGGTATCCTAGCTAGGACATCTGTTTTGAAATACAAACACAAGGACATCCGTCGTCTTAAGTGAAAATCAACAATACCATTGATACACATTTACATTAGCAACCTAAATTGATAATGTCTAATTTTAATGGGTCGTTTCACGTGAGCTTTATGACAACGGAGAACAAATATCATGAAAGTAATAGTGATAGAAGACAACCCTGATCATTTCGAGATTATTGAAGATGCCTTTGCCTCAATTACAGAAATACAAGCCACTATTGTAAGAGCTGAAACCTTATTAGCCGGTAAAGAAAGACTTTCTGCTGAATATTTCGATATATGCTTATGTGACTTACAGCTTCCCGATTCAGCAATAAATCAAACTGTGGCATGGTTAAGTTTACAAACTAATTCACTGCCTATGGTAATACTAACCTCTTTAAACAGTATTGAGATCGCTCAAACATTACTTAATAAAGGCGTACAAGATTATTTATCTAAAGATGAGTTAACACCACAATTACTTTATAAAACATGTAGATATGCTATTGAAAGATTCAGACATCAACAAGAAGTCGCGGGATACAATCAAGATATGCAAATATTCTGTGCAAGCTTGTCACACGACTTCAATGGGCATATTAGCCGTATAATGGGCGTCTCAAAAGCCTTGAAGTCAGATTTAATCAAGAGAACTGATTGCACAGTTGATGAATTAAAATGGTTTGACTATCTCGATAAAAGTACAACAGAAATACATAACTTAGTTTCTGATTTACAGCGCTATCTATCACTTGGCTATACAAATCAAACATTCGAGAAAGTCAGTTTAAAACGCGTTGTTGATAAGGTTATTTCTTCTCTGAAAAACGCAACCCAAATTAGTTTTGAAGTAAAAATAAGCAATGAACTTGTTACGATCAAAGGTAATATGGCACTGCTTCAAGTGCTCTTTCAAAATCTTATAGCTAACAGCATAAAATTTAATAGCCGTTCTCCAACTATTGATATATCGACTAAAGATATTGGAAATTATGTTCAGGTTATCATACAGGATAACGGGATTGGTTTTGACCCGGTTCACGCAGAGAAAATATTTTCGCCGTTTAACAGGCTTGCCAATGGTAAGAAGTTTGCCGGGTCGGGGTTAGGATTAAGTATCGTCAAGCGCATCATAGAACATCATAATGGCAGTATCGAAGCATATTCAGAATTAGCCGTAGGAAGTAAGTTCACCCTTACGTTTAAAAAAGACTAAGCTTATTGCTCGAGTTAATAAATATTACGTCTTAACAACCTAAAACTATCAGAGGGAAAAATGTGGATAACCTTAAACCTATTTCAGCATTAATGGTTGAAGATAATATTGATCATGCAGAGTTGATGATAGATGCTTTCAACGATTTTAATATCAAGAATACGATAGCGCATGTTATGAATGGAGAAGAAGCTATTGCCTACTTAAGAAACGAATCTCCTTTTGAAGATCGCAATATATTCACACGTCCAGATATTGTTTTTTTAGACATTAGAATGCCAAGGCAAGGTGGTATTGCAACGTTAAAAATAATTAAGGACGATGCGAAGCTGTGTGGTATTCCTGTGGTGATGATAAGTACTTCGAGCACAACGCCAGAAATAGAGGAATGTTACAGTTTAGGGGCCAGCGGCTACATTACGAAACCACTACAGTTTGATGATTTTTCAAAGAAAATGAAAGAACTGAACTATTACTGGGTGCTAACCTCTGAGTTACCTGCTAAATAAATTTCACTAATATCATAATATTCTTGCCTAACCTCAGCCATCAACAGTTTTTGTTGGCTATCTTTAAATACCAGACAGCATAAAGCCCAAGGCTTACGGATCGGGCTTCTGACGTGTAGGGATATACTAATGTCGCGTTGCCAAGGATGGCAAAGAGCGACCTTAATAGGCGCGGAGAATGTGCTGCCTCACATGGGCTTTACTCAACATAAGGCACACGACCAGCGGCGTACCTGTAATCTTGTACGCAATTTTGTTGATTTTTATGTTTTTAAATCCCAGAAAGCAAAAAGCCCGACTCTTTCGAATCGGGCTTCTCTTAATAGGCGCGGAGAATGTGCTGCCTCACATGGGCTTTACTCAACATAAGGCACACGACCAGCGGTGCACCTGTAATCTTGTACGCAATTTCGGTGATTTTTGTGTTTTTAAATCCCAGAAAGCAAAAAGCCCGACTCTTTCGAATCGGGCTTCTCTTAATAGGCGCCTAGCAATGTCCTACTCTCACATGGGAACTCCCACACTACCATCGGCGCTACTGCGTTTCACTTCTGAGTTCGGAATGGGATCAGGTGGTGCCACAGTG